>CAXTJY010000559.1:0-1573 GCA_964244395.1 uncultured Rhodovarius sp. | reverse complement strand
GCATCCTGGAAGCGCGACTCGCCGCCCAGAACCGCTGGCAGATCCGCGCCACCCCCAGCTTCGTCTTCGGCACCCGGCTGGCCTCCGGCAGCATGTCCTTCGCCGATTTCCGCAGCCAGGTGGACCGCGGCGGCCGGGTGTAAACGATGCGCCGGCCCGTTCAGGGGCCGGCGCGTTCGCCCACCAGCGTGATGCCCAAATCCCCCCAGCTGTAGAAACTGTGGGTGATCCGCCAGCCGAAATGCTCGACCAGCTGGCGCAGCGCCGCTTCGGTGTGGAACCAGTTCCACATGCCTTCCCAATTCGAGATGCCGTGCTCCAGCACGGCATCGGGCAGGCGCTGGAACTGGCCGAGCATTACCCCGCGGGCTTCCAGGGCACGCCGCACCAGCGGCAGCCGGGGGTCTTCGGCGCGATAGCCCGGCACCGCGTCACCCTCCGCCAGGCCGTCGGGCTCCAGGGGGATTCGCACCGAGGCCACGGCCAGATGCCGGGCCGCATGGCCGCTCAACCGATCCAATAGCAGATAAGGGTCGCGCTCGTGGAACAGCTGGCCGCAATAGACGATGTCGAAGCGCGGCACCCGGCGCATCATGGCATGGCCGTCGAGCGGATCCTGCACCATCGTCGAGAAGCGCTCGCCATACTCCGCGCAAGCCGCCCGCAACGGCGCCCATTGCGCGTGGCCGCGCGGCACGGGCTCCATGTGCACTGCCCGCGCGGCGCCGGCGGCCAGGGCAGCCGGCACGTGCTCCAGTCCCGGATTACCCAGCCCGCCGAGCTGCAGGATGCTGAGGCCGGGGGCATGCTCGGTCAGCCATTCGGCGAATTCGTTCATGCCGCGTCGTCCTCGGCCAGCGGCGGCAGGGCCATCGCGTAAGTCTCCAGCGCGGCCCGCAGCGCCGCATGGGCCGATGGCGTGAGGGGAGGCAACGTCACGGGGGCGGTGTGCCGCCCGGAACGGACCAGCCGGGCATAGACCCGGGCCAGCGCCTGCACGTAGGGATTGCTGCCTTGCAGCGCCGGCGCCGCGACGGTCAGCAACCGCATGGCCTGTTCCGGCTTACCGCCTTGCAGCAGGTCGTAGGCGCGGTTCGCCACCACCTCCGGCAGGCTGCCCAGCCCGGCCACGCCGTGCCGCCGGGCGAAGCGGCCCAGCCCCTCGATGTCGGGCAGCTTTCCGGTGGCGGCCAGCTCCAGGCAGGCATGGCGAAACCAGGTCTCGCCATCGTCGGGATCGCGGGCCAGGCGGGCTCGCCAGATATCAGCGGCGGCCTCTTCAAGTCCCATACCATCGAGCAGCCGGCCCACGAGCTTGAGGTAGTGGGTGGATTCGCGGTTGGCACTGGCCATCGCCCGTTGCATCTCGCCGGCATCGGCCGGCATGGGGTCGGGCGGGGCTGCGGCGGCATAATACAGCGCCAGGGCGGCGGCGCCGCGTAGCCTGGGTGGCAACAGCGCATCGCCGGGGCGGCCTGGCTCCGGCGGAGGCTGGCTGGCTTCCGCGAGCTGCGCCGCCAGCATCGTCACCCCCCCGCTGTCCAGCGCCAGGGCGGCGGCGAAATCAGCGGTG
>CAXTJY010000558.1:0-3095 GCA_964244395.1 uncultured Rhodovarius sp. | reverse complement strand
TGGCTGTTGTGCCGGCCGTCGAGCAGCACCAAATCGAGCGGCCGGCGGTCGAACAAATGCAGGCGGGGGTGGCGCAGCACGCCCAGCAGGTCGGGCAACGAACCGCCCAGCTGAAGCTGGATCTCGGCCCGCTCCACCGCGCCGCCCAGATCGGTGAAGCGCATGCTGCTGGTGCCCAGCTCGATGCCCGTGGGCGAGCCGTCCGCCCGCGCCTGCCGGCCGCCCTCGGTCGTCAGCACCACGCTGTCGGCGGTGAAGACTGCATCGCCCGAAACCCCCAGCACGGGTGGCACCGGCGTCAGCCAGTGCACCGTGGCGTCCACCGCCCGCGCCCGACCGTTCAGCCCCAGCAACCGCGGCGCTCCGCTGTCGGGCAATGCAAGGTCGAAATGCCAGGCGCCGTTGCGCACCTGCCCGGCGGTGATGTTCTCGGTCAGCCAGCCCCGTGGGCCGCGGGCGATGTCGGGCGGCCAGAAGGCCGCCAGGTCGGCAAAGGCCAGCTGGTCCAGCGCCAGACCCATTCCGGCCAGCCATGCCCCCCCTTCGCGCCGCGCCGCGCCCGAAGTGACGAGGGTGGTGGGCGCCACGCCGGGTCGAGGCGAGGGCAGCCGCACCCGCATCTCCTCCAGCCGCCATGCGGCGCCGTCGCCCGAGGCCCGAAGCAACGCTTCCGACACCACGATGCCGCTGCCCAGCCCGAGGCGGACGGCCTGAAGCGGCAGCCGCGCGCTGAACGAAACCAGCCGCGGGGTCGCATCGGCGGCGCGCAGCACGATCTGCCCGCTGGCGTCGTGCAACCGGCCGGCACGGAGCACGCGCAACGCTTCGGCGCGCGCGCCGGGTGCCAGAGTCTCCGGCCAAAGCCGGGGAAGGGCGGCCAGGTCGAGCAAGGGCAGCGACAAATTGGCCTCGGCATGCCATTCGCCGGCTTGCAGCCAGGCCCGGCCATCGGCCTGCAACCGTTCACCGGTTTCCAGCGTCAGCGTCGCGCTGGGTACGGTGCCGCCCCCGGTGTCGAGATCCGCCCGCACCTCCAGCCCGCGGAAAGGCAACAGCACGTTGCCCCAGGCGTACCGGCCGGGCCCTGCACCCAGCGCCAGGCCCAACGCGCGTGGCGCGAGCGCGGCGTCCAGCGTCAGCGTCGCTTCCACATCCACCGCGGTGTCGAGGTCGGCCAGCGGCAGCAGCGCCGGCACCACGCCGGCCAGCAAGGCAGGCCGGATACCGTTCACCTGCCCGCGCAGGCGTGAGCTGTCCTGGCCGCCCACACCCTCGATGGTCAGCGGGATTTGGCTACCGCCCATATGCAGCACGCCGCCGCCCTGGGCGGTCAGGCCGCTGCCGCCACGCAGGGCGCTCAGCCCGATCCCTTGCAGGCTGATCTCCGGCCGACCCGCCGCCGCCGCCAGCACGACCGCACCGTCATGGATGCGCAGGCCGCGCAGGGCCAGGTGCCGGCGGGATTCGTCGGGAGCCGCGAGCCAGGGACGCACCGCCGCCGCCTCGGGCATCTCGGCGTCGCCGGCCCCGCCGCCCACGCCGGACAACGTCAGTCGGGGCGTCTGGAGTTCCAGCAAGGTGGGCGCCACCTCACCGCGCAGCAGGGCGGCAGGCGAGAGATGCAGCAGCACGGTCTCGGCGGTCGCGGCGGCCCCGTCGGCCTCGAAGGTCACCGCGCTCAGGCGGATCGCCGGGAAGGCGGCGCCGCCATGGCGCCAGCCATCCCAGGCTAGGGAGACCCGCCCGGCGCGGACGACTCCGCCACCGATCTCGATGCCGCGCCGCAGCGGCGCGTCGAACCAGCTCACTTCGACCGGGCCCTGCGCCAGCCGCCAGGCCAGCACGCCCACACCCAGGCCCGACGCCAGGACCAAGGCCAGGGTGAGGCGCAGCACCAGCCGCAAGCCGCGCCGCACCCGTCCGTGCCGGGCGCGGCGCGTCGTCGGCAGGGCCCCGTCCGAGGGTGCGGCTTGACCTGTCATTGCGACCCGCTTCCCATCCCGCCCGATGTCACGCAACCCCAACCTTCCGGCGCCGCATGATTCGGCCGCGGTGGCCATGCTGCGCGGCCGTCTGGAGGAAGACGCCGCCGCCGCCGCCCTGCTGCGGCACGAGGATGCGTCGGCGTGGATCGCCTCGCTGGCGGGTCACAGCCCCTATCTGGCCGAATTGGTGGCGCGCGATCCCGCGATGCTGCTGCGGCTGCTGGAGAAGGGGGCGGACGACGCTTTCCAGCTCGCCGTCGCGCCGCTGGCCCGCACCGATGCGGCGACCCCCCGCCCGGCGCTTGCCACCCTGCTGCGCCAGGTGAAGCGACGCGCCGCCCTGGTCATCGCGGCGGCCGATATCGGCGGGCTCTGGTCGCTGGAGCGGGTGACCGGCGCGCTGACCAGCCTGGCGGAGCTCTCGCTGGCCGCCGCCTGCCGGCACCTGCTGAGCGCCGGCGTCGATCGCGGCGAACTGCGGAAAGCTTCCGCCCGCGGCGGCCGCGGCTGCGGCCTGATCGTGCTGGGCATGGGCAAGCTGGGCGCCCGCGAGCTCAACTACTCCTCCGATATCGACCTCATCCTGCTGTACGACCCCGCCGCCGCGGTGGAGCCGGAGGAAGCGCAGTCCGCTTTCGTGCGGCTGGCGCGCGACCTGGTGAAGCTGCTGGAGGAGCGGACCGCCGAGGGCTACGTCTTCCGCACGGATCTGCGGCTGCGGCCCGACCCGGCGGCGACGCCGCTGGCCGTCTCGGTCCCCGCCGCCATCGCCTACTACGAAAGCATGGGTGCGACCTGGGAGCGCGCGGCGATGATCAAGGCCCGCCCCGTGGCCGGCGACATCGCTGCCGGCGACGCCTTTCTGCGTGACATCCGGCCCTTCATCTGGCGCCGGCACCTGGATTTCGCGGCATTGGCCGACATCCACTCGATCAAGCGGCAGATCAACGCGCATCGCGGCCTCGCCGAGCGTCTGGAGGTGCCGGGCCACGACATCAAGCTGGGCCGCGGCGGCATTCGCGAGATCGAGTTCACCGCCCAGGCGCTGCAGCTGATCTGGGGTGGTCGCGACCCGGGGCTGCGCCTGTCCACGACCATGGGGGCGCTGAC
>CAXTJY010000557.1:2274-3097 GCA_964244395.1 uncultured Rhodovarius sp. | reverse complement strand
GAGCTGATGCGCCTCAAATGGGCTATCTCCATCGGCGGCACGCATGGCAAGACCACGACAACTTCGCTGGTCGCCGCGGTCCTGGAAGCCGCCAAGCTCGATCCCACGGTGATCAATGGCGGCATCATCAACGCCTATGGCACCAATACCCGCCAGGGCGCCGGCGAGTGGATGGTGGTGGAGGCCGATGAGAGCGACGGCAGCTTCCTGCGGCTGCCCAGCACCGTCGCCGTGGTGACCAACATGGACCCCGAGCATCTCGACCACTGGGGCACCGGCGAGGCGATGCGCGAGGGGTTCCGGCAATTCGTCTCCAACATCCCGTTCTACGGCTTCGCGGTACTGTGCGTGGATCATCCGGATGTGCAGGCGATGATCCCGCTGCTGGACCGGCGGATCGTGACCTACGGGTTCAGCCCGCAGGCGGATGTGCGAGCGGAGAAGCTGCTGACCGACCGGCTGGGGGCGACGTTCGAGGTGGTGGTGCAGGACCGCGCGACGGGGCGCGCCCGCAACCTCAAGCCGTTCCGGCTGCCGATGCTGGGGCAGCACAATGTGCAGAACGCGCTGGCGGCCATCGCGGTGGGCGTGGAGATGGACGTGCCGGATGACACCATCCGGTCGGCCCTGGCGGGGTTCAAGGGCGTGAAGCGGCGCTTCACCCGGGTGGGCGATGTCGGCGGCATCACCATCATCGACGATTACGGGCACCACCCGGTGGAGATCGCCGCCGTGCTGAAGGCGGCACGGCAGGCCGGCGCGCGGGACGTGATCGCGGTGGTGCAGCCGCATCGCTACTCGCGGCTGGCGGCGCTTTTCGAGG
>CAXTJY010000557.1:0-2264 GCA_964244395.1 uncultured Rhodovarius sp. | reverse complement strand
GAACGATGCCGGCACGGTGATCGTGGCCGACGTCTATGCCGCTGGCGAGGCGCCGATGGAGGGGTTCGACAAGGATGCGCTGGTGGATGGGCTGCGCGCGCGCGGCCATCGCAGCGTGGTGCCGCTGCCGGGGCCTGAGACGCTGCCGGACATGATCCACGCCGTTGCCCGCCCCGGCGACTACGTGGTCTTCCTGGGCGCCGGCACCAGCACGAACTGGGCGGCGGCGCTGCCGGAGAAGCTGGCCGCGCTGCAAGGGCCGAACTACGCGGGGCGGCGGGCATGATGATCGGTCCGGTTCCCTCGCGCGACGAGCAGGAGCTGCCGGTTTCCAGCCGCGGCCCCATCCGCGCGCGGGGCCGGGTGCAGGAGAATGCCGTCCTGGCGCCCTTCACCTGGTTCCGCGTCGGCGGCCCCGCAGAATTCCTGGTGCGGCCGGCGGATGTGGACGATCTGGTGGCGCTTCTTTGGAACCTGCCGGAGCGGATCCCACTCACGGTCATCGGCGCCGCGTCGAACCTCATCATCCGCGATGGCGGCATCCCCGGCTTGGTGGTGCGGCTGGCGCGCGGCTTCGCCGATGTGGTGCTGGAGGATGACGGCATCGTGGCCGGCGCCGCCGCGCTGGACGTGACGGTGGCCGAGCATGCGGCCGCGGCCGGGCGCATCGGGCTGGAGTTCCTCTCCGGCATTCCCGGCAGCATCGGCGGCGCCGTGGCGATGAACGCCGGGGCGTATGGCGACGAGGTGAAGGACGTCCTGGACTGGGCGGAGTTCGCCACCGCCGATGGCGTGCTGCGGCTGCCTGCCGCCGCGTTGAACTTCGCCTATCGCCACGCCGCGCTGCCGCCGCGCAGCGTCGTCACCCGCGCGCGTTTCCGCACCCGCCCCGGCGACGCGGCGCCGCGCATGGCCGCCATCCGCGCCGCGCGCGAGGCCACCCAGCCCGTCCGCGCCCGCACTGGCGGCAGCACGTTTCGTAATCCCGATCAGGGGCAGAAGGCCTGGGCGCTGATCGACGCCGCCGGATGCCGGGGGCTGACCCGCGGGCAGGCGCAGGTCAGCGAGAAGCACTGCAACTTCCTGCTCAACCTGGGCGGCGCCACGGCGGCGGACATCGAGGGGCTGGGCGAGGAAGTGCGGGCGCGCGTGCTGGCACATTCCGGCATCGAACTGCGCTGGGAAATCGCGCGGTTGGGAGTGGCGCCATGAAAGACATCGCAGTCCTGCTCGGCGGCATCTCCGCCGAACGCGAAGTGTCACTCGCCACAGGCAACCAAGTGGTGGCGGCGTTGGCCGAGGCGGGGTTCTCGCCGCGCGCCATCGATGTCGGCGCCGATCTGGCCGCGCTCATCGCGGCGCTGACCAACCCGCGGCCGGATGCCGTTTTCAACGCGCTGCATGGCCGTTTCGGTGAGGATGGCTGCATCCAGGGCGTGCTGGACTGGCTCGGCCTGCCCTACACCCATTCGGGCGTGCGGGCCTCGGCGCTCGCCATGGACAAATCGGCGGCCAAGGCGCTGTTCTCCGCCGCCGGCCTTCCGGTGGCCAAGCACCGCGAGATCACCGCCTACGAGCTGGAGGCCGACGACCCCCTGCCGCGCCCCTATGTGGTCAAGCCGGTGAACGAAGGCTCCTCCGTCGGCGTCTCCATCCTGCGCGAGGGCGACAACCGCCGCGCCGACATCGCCCGCAACTGGAAGCTCGGCCGCATCATGGCGGAAGAGTTCATCCCCGGCCGCGAGCTGACCGTGGCCGTCATGGGCGACCGGGCGCTGACAGTGACCGAGATCGGCACCCACCTCGCCTTTTACGATTACGAGGCGAAATACGCCGATGGCGGCAGCCAGCATACGCTGCCGGCCGCCGTGCATCCGGCCGTGGCGCAACAGGCCCTGGATGTGGCGCTGGCCGCCCACCGTGCGCTGGGCTGCCGCGGCGTGTCGCGCGCCGATTTCCGCTACGACGACACCGCCGGCGAGCCCGGCCGGCTGGTGCTGCTGGAGGTCAACACCCAGCCCGGCATGACCCGCACCTCGCTGCTGCCCGAGCAGGCGGCGCATTGCGGCATCCCCTTCCCCGCGCTGTGCCGCTGGCTGGTGGAGGAAGCGCGCAATGGCTAAGCGCGACACCCCCGCCCCTCGCGCCAAGGCCGCCATCGCGGCGCAACGCCCCAGTGGCTTCAAGCTGTTCTGGCGCCGGCAGCGTGCCCTGCTTCGGCCCACCCTGATCGGCCTGGCCGGGCTGGCGGCGTTGGAGGTCAT
>CAXTJY010000556.1:0-3100 GCA_964244395.1 uncultured Rhodovarius sp. | reverse complement strand
GGGCCGGGCTGGCGCTGCGCATGGCCCAGGGCGAAGCCCCGGCCGGGCGCGACGCCCGCCGCCTCGGCGCCGCCTTCGTGGCTTTGGCCAGCGCGCCGCCTGCCGCGCGCAGCGCTCTGGCCGAGGCGCTGCTGCCCGGCCTCGCCGCCACCTTGCGCCAGGTCGAAAACCTGCTCGCCGCCCGGCCCGTCAGCGTGGAATCCCTGCCCGACGATTTGCGCGCTCAATGGATCGGTCGGGATGGCCGCGCCCGGGTCGAGGTCGCACCTGTCGTCCTGGGCCAGGAGGCGGCAGCGCTGCGCCGCTTCGCCCAGGCGGTACAGCGCGAGGCGCCCTCGGCCACCGGCGCCGCGGTTTCCACCACCGCCTCTTCCGCCACGGTGCAACATGCCTTCCTGCTGGCCGGCGGCATCGCCCTGGTGCTGGTGATCGGCCTGCTGCTCGCCGACCTGCGCAGCGTCCGACTCTCCGTGCTGGCGCTGGCGCCGCTGATTCTGGCCGGACTGATGACCCTGGCGCATTGCGCGATCTGGGGGCCGGCGCTGAACCTGGCCAACATCATAGCCATGCCGCTGCTGGTCGGCCTCGGCGTCGCCTACGACATCTACTATGTCGCCGCCTGGGCGAGGGGCGAGCGACATCTGCTGTCCAGCCCGCTGAATCGGGGGGTGATCTTCTCCGCCATCACCAACGCCGCGGCCTTCGGCGCGCTGGCCATCTCGCCCCACCCAGGCACCGCCAGCATGGGCGTGCTGCTGTTCGTCTCGCTCATCTACAAACTGGCTTGCGTGATGCTGGTGCTGCCGCCCCTGCTGGCGTGCTTCGCCGGCGGCGAGGGGAAAGCGCCCCCGAAAATGGACCGGGGATGACATCGCATTTTCATTGCAGAAGCGGTTCGATAGTGATTTCATAGGCTTGATCCGCAGGCATGACCCTGGGTCTGCAGAGAGAGTTCATGACCGCAACCCTTCGCGCCGTGGCTGCGGCCGCCGGCGTCCACATCGCCACCGCGTCACGCGCGCTCAACGACCATAACAGCCGGATGGTGAATGCGGAGACCCGGCAGCGCGTGGTCGAAGCCGCAACGCTGCTCGACTACCGGCCGGACTTCACTGCCGCAGCCCTACGGTCGGGCCGCTCCCGCCTCGTCGGCATTCTGGTGCCTGGGCTGAGCAACCCGGTTTACGCGCCGATCATCGCCGGCGCGGCGGAAGTGCTGGAGCAAGTGGGGATCGGCACCATGGTCGGCGACACCAGCACGTTGCGGGATCGCTCGGCCGGGCTGGTGCGGGCGCTGGCGGCACGGCGGGTGGATGGGCTGCTGATGGCCACCGCCGCCGAGGACGACGATCTGGGCCTGGAACAGGCCATGCAGCGCCGAATCCCGCTCGTCCTGGTCAACCGTAGCCCGGTGCCTGCCGTCTCGGTGCGGCCCGACCCCATGCTCGGCATCGGCCTGGCGGTCGATCACCTGGTCGGGCTGGGGCATCGCGCCATCGGCTATCTCGGCGGGTCGCTGCAATCGGTGTGGCGCGGCGAAAGGCTGGAGGCGTTCGGAGCGGCGATGGCCCGGCACGGCCTTGAGCCGGTGGTGCCGGCGCGCGAGATCGGCGGCTATGGCCGCGAGGCCGGGCGCGAGAGCGCGCTGCGATTGCTGGCCGAGGCGCCGAGCCTGACCGCGCTGGTGTGCGGCAACGACCTCATCGCCGTGTCCGTCTACGACGCGGCGCGGCTGACCGGGCGACAGGTACCGCGGGACCTGTCGGTCACCGGCCACAACGACATCCCATTCATGGACATGCTGGCGCCGCCGCTGACCACCATCCGGGTGGATTTCCATCGGCTGGGCGCCGTGGCCGCCGAGCTGCTGCTGCGGCGGATCGGCCAGGAGGCCATCGACGACGTGCTGCTGCGGCCGCAGCTGATGCTTCGCGGGTCGACCGCGCCGCCCTCCGGCGCCTGATCTGGCCCCCTCCGGCCTTGCCGCCGGGCGCCGCACGCCCTATCCGCGCGGCACGCATCCGCCGCCCCAGGGAATCGCCATGAGCATCATCACCGACATCACTGCCGCCGAAGTGCTGGACAGCCGCGGCAACCCGACGGTGGAGGCGGAGGTGCTGCTGGAGAGCGGCGCCCGTGGCCATGCCATCGTGCCCTCCGGCGCCTCGACCGGCGCGCATGAGGCGGTGGAGCTGCGCGACGGCGACAAGGCCCGCTATGGCGGCAAGGGCGTGCTGGGCGCGGTGGCCAACATCGAGGGCGAGATCCTCGACGTCATCGGCGGCATGGATGCGGCCGGCCAGGTCGCCATCGACATGGCGATGATCGAGGCCGACGGCACGCCCAACAAGGCGCGGCTCGGCGCCAACGCCATGCTGGCGGTGAGCCTGGCGGTGGCCAAGGCGGCGGCGGCGGACCATGGCCTGCCGCTGTACCGCTACGTCGGCGGGGCGCTGGCCCGCACCCTGCCGGTGCCGATGATGAACATCATCAACGGTGGCAAGCACGCGGACAACCCGATCGACATCCAGGAATTCATGATCATGCCGGTGGCTGCCGCGAGCTGCGCGGATGCCATCCGCATCGGCTCCGAGTGCTTCCATGCGCTGAAGAAAGCGCTGCACGATGCCGGCCACAACACCAATGTCGGCGACGAGGGCGGCTTCGCGCCGAACATCGGCAGCGCCGACGAGGCGCTGGGCTTCATCGCCAAGGCCTGCGAGGCGGCCGGCCACAAGGTGGGGGAGGACATCATGTTCGCGCTCGACCCCGCCGCATCGGAGTTCTACCAGGACGGCCGGTATGTGCTGGGCGGGGAGAACAAGACCCTGGATTCGGCCGGAATGGTCGAATACCTCGCCGCACTTTGCGCCAAGTGGCCGATCGTCAGCATCGAGGACGGGATGGCGGAAGATGACTGGGACGGGTGGAAGCTGCTGACCGACCGCATCGGTAACAAGGTGCAGTTGGTCGGTGACGATCTGTTCTGCACCAATCCGAAGCTGCTGCGCCGCGGCATTTCGACCGCCACCGCCAACGCCATCCTGGTGAAGGTCAACCAGATCGGCACGCTGACCGAGGCGCTGGAAGCCTGCGAGAT
>CAXTJY010000555.1:0-3108 GCA_964244395.1 uncultured Rhodovarius sp. | reverse complement strand
GTGCAGTTGACGGCCGGACCCGGCGGAGCGCGCATCTTCTCCCGCGGCAGCGAGGACATCTCCGGCAGCTTCCCGGACATAGTGGCGGTGATGGATTTCCACGGCGTGCTGGATGGCGAGTTGCTGGTAGTGCGCGACGGCACGGTGGCGCCCTTCTCCGACCTGCAGCAGCGCCTCAACCGCAAGCTGCCTACGCCGAAGATGCAGGCCGACTACCCGGTGCAGGTTCGCCTCTACGACCTTCTGTTCGAGGATGGGCAGGATCTGCGGGGTTTGCCCTTCGACACGCGGCGGACGCATCTGGAAAACTGGGTCCGACGGGTGCAGCCCGCGCGGATGGACCTCTCGGCGATGATCGACTTCGCCGATTTCGAGGAGCTGGCGGAGAAACGGGCCAACGCGCGTGCCGCCTCGATGGAAGGGCTGATGTTGAAGCGGCGCGACAGCGCCTATCTGGCGGGCCGGACCAAGGGTCTGTGGTGGAAATGGAAGCGGACCACGCAGAATGTCGATGCGGTGCTGATGTATGCGCAGCGTGGGCATGGCCGGCGCAGCAGCTTCTACTCCGACTACACCTTCGGGCTTTGGCGTGACGACGGTGAGTTGGTCCCCATCGGCAAGGCTTATTCCGGATACACCGACCAGGAACTGTTGTGGCTGGACAAGTGGGTGCGCGATCACACCACCAAGCGCTTCGGCCCCGTGCGCGAGGTCGAGCGCGGCCTGGTTTTGGAAGTGGAGTTCGACGCCGCGCAGTATTCCCAACGGCACAAATCCGGCGTGGCGCTGCGCTTTCCCCGCATCCAGCGCATCCGGCGCGACAAGCCGGCGGCGGAGGCGGACCGGCTGGAGACGCTGCTGGCGATGATTCCGGGCACCGCCTGAACGGAGGTTCCACAATATAACGGGTCGGTGGGCAGGAGGGTTTGCCAGCACCGCGCCAGGCTGCTGAACTCGGCCGAGCGAGGAAGCCAAGCGACATGCCGACACCGACCTACGTCGATCTCTCCACCAATCTGGGCGAAATCATCCTTCAGTTGCGACCCGACGCGGCGCCCAACACCGTCGCCAATTTCCTGAGCTACGCGACAAATGCTACCTACGGCCAGGGCTACACCGGCAGTTTCCTGCACCGGCTGGTCACCGGCTTCGTGGCGACGCCGGCAACGACACCCTCTACGGGGGAAGCGGGAACGACACCTCACCGGCGGCGCCGGCAACGACAGCTTCGTGGTGGATGAGAACGGCGACGTGGTCGTGGAAGCGAGCGGCGACGGCACCGGCACCGTCTTCGCCGGGGCCGACTGGGTGATGAGCGCGAACCTGGCATTCGGCCGCCTGTTCGGCGCCGCCACCCGGCTGAGCGGCAGCGCCGGCGGCGAGACGCTGGTCGCCAACACCCTCGCCAGCATCCTGGACGGGCTGGGCGGCGACGACAGCCTCTGGGGACAGTCCGGCGCCGACAGCTTCGTCTTCGGCGCGCCCGGCCTGGGCTACGACCAGCTCTTCGATTTCAACCGGGTGGCGGGCGATGTGCTTGATTTCCGCGGCAGCGGCGCGAGCTTCGATACCCTGTCCATCGGCGAGATCGGCATCGACTCCTTCATCGTCTTCGGCAGCGCTCCGATCGATGTGTATGGGGTGACCGGGCTCGCCGCCGGCGATTTCCTGTTCGGCTAAGGAACCCCATGCCCATCACACCAAACCACACGCTGGAAAAACTCCGCGCCGGCCAGCCCGCCATTGGCTTCGGCGTACACCACCTGCGCGGGCCGGTGGCCGGGGCGCTGGCCGCCGCCTGCGGCTTCGACTGGATCTTCATCGACATGGAGCACGGCGCCATGAGTGTGGACCAGGCCAGCGCCATCTGCGTCGCCGCGCATGGCCAGGGCGTCACCCCCATCGTTCGCTGCTGCAAGGATGCGCTGTTCGAGGGCACGCGCTGCCTGGACAACGGCGCAATGGGCGTCGTCGTGCCGCATATCGACACGCCGGAGGATGCGGCGGCGGTCGTCCAGGCTTACCGCTTTCCGCCGCAGGGCATGCGGAGCTGGGGTGGCCCGCCGGTGCAGTACGGCTACCGCGCCCCCGACGTCGCGGCCGCCCAGGCAGAGACCAACGCCCATGTGCTGCTGTGCGGGATGATCGAAACCCCGGAGGCACTGGAAGCGGTGGACGCCATCGCAGCCACTCCAGGCCTGGACAGCCTGATGATCGGCACTTCAGACCTCACGGCCACCATGGGCATTGCCGGCCAGATCGGCCACCCGGACGTGCAGGCGGCCTATGCCAAGGTCGCCGCGGCCTGCACCCGGCATGGCAAGGTGCTGGGCATGGGCGGGGTGTATGACGAGGTGTGGGCCCCGGCCTATGCCAAGCTGGGGGCGCGTTTCATCCTGGGTGGGTCCGACCATGCCTTCCTGATGGCCGGCGCCGGGGCAAGGGCGCGGTTTCTTTCCGGGCTTGGCTGACCTTCGGATTTGTCATCGCCGACCGGGCGCTCTATTTTCCGGCATCCTGTCGAGGACGACCCCATGCCCGCCACACCCGAGCGCGACCGATGAGCGCCCGCTACGTCGACTTCTCGACCAACCTGGGCGAGGTGGTGATCGAACTGTTCGAGGCCGCGGCGCCGCTGACGGTGGCCAATTTCCTCACCTATGTGAACAACGCGGGTTACGGCCAGGGCTACACCGGAAGCTTCCTTCACCGCCTGGTACCCGGCTTCGTGTTGCAGGGCGGCGGCTACGCCTACCGCAACCAGCAGGTCAACACCGTCATACCGGGACCGGCGGTGCAAAACGAGTTCAACCTGTCTAACACCGCCTACACGGTCGCCATGGCGAAGCTCAGCGGCGACCCCAACTCCGCCACCAATCAGTTTTTCATCAACCTGGCCGACAATTCGGCCAATCTGGACTTCCAGAATGGCGGCTTCACCGTCTTCGCCTCGGTGGAGCAGAGCAGCCGCTTCGTGGTGAACGCGATCGCGGCACTGCCTCGCATTAATGCCGGGTCGCCGTTCGATGCCCTGCCCGTCACCACCACGGCGGGGGATCCCGGCGACCATCTCGTGGTGATCAACTCGGTGCGCAGCTTCGATACTTT
>CAXTJY010000554.1:0-3117 GCA_964244395.1 uncultured Rhodovarius sp. | reverse complement strand
GAACTACTTCGCCGCCTCTGGATATGAGCCTGACTGATCGGATTCCGCTCTAGCATTGGATTTCTTTGGCGAAGCCGCCGGCTTGCCGGGCATGTCTCAATTCCTTTTCATCGTCGAAGCTTAAGGTCTTGCTTGGATGCTGGCAGCAACGGCGCTGCCGATCTCCGCGGCCAAGGCAGCATTTTGTGCAGCAGGCGCCAATGTTGGTTGTGCGAGAAGCTGGGACGCGGGTTGCGGCGCGCTGGCGGGCGGGCCGAAAGTGAAGGTGACATCCTGGGTTCGATTACGAGCGGCCCCGAACAGTTGTGTCGTCGCGCTTGTGTTTGCCGATACCCTGACCAATCGCCAACTGGGCGTCAGCCCACCGCTCGTCCGAATCTGGAAGGTGACCTGATGGACTATGGCCGCCGGTGGAATTGTTCCCAGGGCGGTGGCAGCGGTGCTGGCCAAGCCAGCGCGAAGCGCCTCGCCAATCCTCAAATCGGATTGTGTGAGGAGATACCCGCTCGGAATTCGCTCCGCACAAACGCTGACGGACTCGTCTCTCGCACGCTCCAAACTCATGACTTCTGAAATTCGGTAGAGAAAATTCAACTTCAAAATTCTTGTTGTTTGGGCTGACAGAGCAGCACCGAGTCCGAACGAGAAATTCGGATTCACGGTCACGTTGCCACTCGAAAATCTGGTGATGCTCGGCGCAAATGGTGTCGTCAAAGTCAGGCCTGGATTTAGTTCTGTTCTCTCGTCCACTGTAAGAGTAAGATTAGCTTGGACAAGCCAGCTGGAAATTACTCGACTCAAGTTGTCGTCGAGACTGTGAACGGCATTCTTCAATTCACATTGAAGTTGATTGACAACGGCGATAATGGCCAAATGCGAGCTGTCGGCATCGCCCCAAAATTCAGTCAATCTGGGCACCTGAGTACCGCATCCCGACAAACTGAGCAGCATGCCAAGCACACCCGCCGTCTTTGCGATAAAAGACTTGCCGGACGCCGGCGAGTCTGCGCTTTCAGCCGTTCTGCACAGGTACATACGAAAGATGTCTCTTTGAGATCGCGTGTCTCAGTCACATCACCGTGCTCACAGCTTAGTGTCAAGATAATTGCTGTGTTATCATTTTCATGCGGCTTTTCCGACCCGTGCGAATTGACTGGATGATTCTAGGCGCGGGCAGGTTCAGAATTCATGCCGCTAGCGCGCCCGCCCACCGGTTCGCGTTGCCGCGAAAATAGGCAATGGTGCGCACCAGCCCATCCTGCAACCGGGTGGCAGGCTGCCAGTTGAGCAGGGCGCGGGCCTGGCTGATGTCCGGCTGGCGCTGCCGCGGGTCGTCCACCGGCAACGGCAGGTGCACGAGGCGGGAGCGTGAACCCGTCAGCTCCAACACCAGCCGCGCCAGCTCCAGCATGGAGAATTCGACCGGGGTGCCGAGGTTGATCGGCCCGGTGCCATCCGCCGCCATCAGCCGCATCAGCCCGTCCACCAGGTCATCGACGTAGCAAAAGCTACGCGTCTGGCTGCCATCGCCATAAAGGGTGATGTCGCGCCCCGTCAGCGCCTGCACGATGAAGTTCGACACCACCCGCCCGTCATTGGGGTGCATCCGCGGACCGTAGGTGTTGAAGATGCGAGCGACTTTGATATCCACGGCATGCTGCCGGTGATAGTCGAAGAACAGCGTCTCGGCGCAGCGCTTGCCCTCGTCGTAGCAGGAGCGCGGCCCGATCGGGTTCACATTGCCCCAGTAGGCCTCCGGCTGCGGATGCACCGAGGGGTCGCCATATACCTCGCTGGTCGAGGCTTGCAGGATGCGTGCCCGCGTCCGCTTTGCCAGCCCAAGCATGTTCAGTGCGCCGAGCACGGAGACCTTCGTCGTCTTCACCGGATCGTACTGGTAGTGAACCGGCGAGGCCGGGCAGGCGAGGTTGTAGATGGCATCGACCTCGACATGCAGCGGAAAGGTCACGTCGTGCCGCAGCAGCTCGAAATGCGGGTGCGGCAGCAGGTGCTCGATGTTGTCGCGCGTGCCGGTGAAGAAATTGTCGACGCACAGCACGCTGGCGCCGCCGTCGAGGAGCCGTTCGCACAGATGCGAGCCGACGAAACCGGCACCGCCGGTGACCAGGATGCGGGAGCGAAGATGCTTCATGGGCAGGGCCTTTCTGGCTGGCCCGCCCATGGTGCCGCGCCGCGGTTAACCGATCCTTGAGGTGGCCCCCGCCATGCTGCGCAATCGGTACAGCGGGGGCCAGGATGGGCGCGACACCAACAATTTTAAGGCTGGGGGAGGCGGGCGTGGCGCCGCCCCTGCCCTTCGAGGCCTTCCTACGCCGCCGCGTGCGGGGCTTGCTGCTGGAGCTGGGCGAGGATGCGCCGATGCAAGGCGGCGATCTCGCCACCGCCACCTGCCCGCCCGAACGGGTGCTGGAGCTTTGCCGTGGGCACAGGCTCGGCCATCTGGATGTGTTGGCGCTGCATACGCCGGTGCCGGAGGATCTGGCGCAGGCCCTGTGCGAGTCCTTGCGGCCCGGCCTGGTGCATGCGCCGCTGTTGCCGGCGCTGGCGCCTTGGCTCGCCGCGCGGCGATACAGGATTCAGCGTGCCGGAGATGCGTGGCTGGCCGAGTTCGCCGCAACGGACCTGGACGACGAGGCCGCCCGGTCACGCTACACGGCGCTGCAGGCTGCCGGCGAGATGGGTGCGGCGGAGCCCATCATCGCCGCCCTGGCCGAGCGCCGACCCGATCAGCTTGACGTGCAGCAGGCCGCCCTGGGCTGCAATCTGGCGCTCGGGCAGGCTAGGCGGGCGCAGCGCTTCGCCCAAGCCGTGCTGCGGTTGGCGCCGACCGATCCGGTCGCGCATCTGACCCTGCTGGAGACGCATGTGGCGGCCGGCGACAGTACCGCCGAGGAAGCCAGTCGCCAGGCCATCGCCATGGCGCCGCCCGGGGTGCTCAACCCGCTTCGTCAGTTGGTTGAGGCCCATCAGTTGCTAAGTCGCTGGCTGGCCCGGCCGGCGCCCTGCGATGCGGCCGCCCTGGTGGCCCAAGCACGTGCCCTGCCCGCTGACGGCCACTGGTCCCTACATTACCGCAGCCTGATCGAGGCTGCCGAC
>CAXTJY010000553.1:0-3121 GCA_964244395.1 uncultured Rhodovarius sp. | reverse complement strand
GCGCCGGCGCCTACCAGAACAGCTGCTTCGCTGTGGCCACCGCCAAGGCGGGGACGGAGGATGGGCATGAGCTGTTCGGTCATTCCATCATCGTGAACCCGCAGGGCGAGATCATGGCCCAGTCGACGAGCTGGGATGATGAGCTGATCACGGTGGATGCGGATCTGGCCATGTGCGCGCTCGGGCGCTCCACCATCTTCAACTTTTCGGCGCACCGGCGGATCGAGGCTTATGCGCCGATCACCGCGCAGACCGGTAGCGCGCCGCCGCCTGAGTGGGTGCCAACAGTATAGGCAGGCTTACGTCATGGCAGGCGAGCAAGCCGGCCAGTTCTTCAACTTCGGGAGATGGCCGGGTCGAGCCCGGCCATGACGAAACCAGAAGCGCGGCGGTTCGCGGCTACTCGTCGAACCGGATGTCGCCGCGCCGGGCGACATCGGCCCACAGAGCCGTCTCGGCCGCGATTCGGGCGCGGAAGTCGGTGGCGCTGTCGCCCTCGACCGTCATGGACATGGCGCGGATGCGGCCTGCGACCTCGGAATGGGTGAGGGCCGCCAGCGCCTCCTCATGCAGTCGCGCCAGAATCGCGGGCGGGGTCGCCGCCGGGGCAAAAAGGCCGGCCCAGAGCGAGACCTCCAGGGAAGGCATCCCCGCTTCCGCCATCGTCGGCAGCTCCGGGAAGGCGGCCAGCCGTGCCGGCGCCGTGACTGCCAGCCCGCGGGCCCGTCCAGCCTGCATCTGCGGCGTCGCGGGCGTGCTGTCCACCAGGGTCAGCGTCACATCGCCGGCCGCCACCGCCGCCGCGCTCTCGGCGCTGCCCCGATAGGCGACATGGGTCAGCCGCACGCCCAGGCTCTGCGCAAAGAGTTCGGTCGCGAGTTGGAACGACGCGGCCGAGGAGGAATAGCTCGCGCGCTCGGGGTTGGCGCGCAGCCACGCCACCAGATCGGCCAGATTCCGGTGTGGTGCACTGGCCGGGACCAGCAGGATGAGCGGGAAGGAGGCCAGCATGGTGATGGGGGCCAGATCGCGCAGCGACTGGTAGCCCAGGCGCGAATTGGTGGCCGCGCTGACCGTGATGGGCCCTGAAGCGGCGACCAGCAGGGTGAGACCGTCCGGCTGCGCCCGGGCAACGAGGCCGGTGCCCAGCGTCGCCTGCGCCCCTGCCCTGTTCTCCACCACCACGGGCTGCCCCAGCCGCTCCCCCATGCGCTGCGCCACCAGGCGGGCCAGCAGATCGTTCGCCCCGCCGGGCGCATAGGGCACGATGATGCGCAGCGGGCGGTCGGGCCAGCCGGTCTGCGCCAGTGCTGGGGCCGCCAAGGGCAGAAGCGAGACGGCGCGGCGTAAGATGCTCATGCAGGACTTCTCCTCATAGCTGCGTGACATGCGCATGCAGCACCGCCGCCTGGCCGCGTGCCAGGGCCGCCAAGCAGCGGTCCAGCGCCGGCTCAATCTCAGCCGGGTCGGCGATTTCCTCCGCATGCGCGCCGAAGGCGGCGCCCACCTGGGCGAAGCGGCGCACCGGCCCCTGAAGGCGCGAGAAGAACTGGTCGCCCGCCGCCGCCGCCCCTTGCGGGTGCACTCGCAGCACGGACTCTTTCACCGCCTGCCAGCCGCCATTGTCCAGCACCACCGACAGGAACGGCAGGCCATAGGCCTGTGCGGTGGCGAACACGCTGTCCGGCGCCATGAAATGGAAGCCGCCATCGCCCACCACCTGCACCACCCGCCGCGTGGGGTCGGCCAACCGGGCGCCCAGCGCCATGCCGCCCGAGAAGCCCAGGCCGCCGCCGGCCAGGCCGATGTAAGATCGCGGAGCCGAGCGCGGCATCTGCGCCAGCACCGCCGGCGTGTTGCGGATGGCCTCGTTCACCACGACGTCCTCCGGCCCCAGGCGCCGGCCCAGCGCGGCGCAAAGGTGGGGGACGGCGATGGCGCCGGCCGCACCGGGATGGCTCGCCGCCTCGGCCCAGCCGGCGCGGCGGCGCAGCCCGGTCTCGCCCAGCGCCGCGACACGCTGGGCGGCCACGTTGGCACGCGCCGGCGTGATGTCGGCCTCGACCGCGGCAAGGATCTGGCGCAGCGCCACCTCGGCGTCCACCGCGTGGCGCTCCGTCGCGGCGAAGCCCCACAGCGGCAGGTCGCGCTTCAACGGGTCCACATCGAGGTGCAGCCAGGGAATGCCGTCATTCTCCCGCGCCGCATGCGGCAGGAATGGCACATCCACGTCCAGCAGGACGCCAAGGTCGGCCGTCGCCAGCAGCGGGCCGGCGTCGTAGCCGGCATGGCAGGGGTGAGCACGGTCCAGGTTCAGCCAGTGCGGGTTGGATTCGACCACGGCCAACCCCACCAGCTCGGCCAGTCTGCCCAGCAGCGCCGGCACTAACGGGTTGCGACCGGCATAAGAGGTGACGAGCAGCGGCCGTGCAGCTTCGAGCAAAGCCTCGGCCATCCGCGCCACCGCCGCGGGCGCCAGGCCGCCGGCGCGGATGGGCGCGTGGCGCATCGCCACACCCGGCGCGCTGCCGGCAGGGTGGCGCTCCTCCAGCACCTCACGCGGCAAGGTGAGGTAGGCTGGGCCGGGCGGGTCGGAGCCGGCGACGGCCAGCCCGCGCGCCACAACTTCGGACACCACCGCACCCGAAGGCAGGTTGTACTCCCACCGCACATAGGGCCGTACCAGGCTGCCGATGTCGAACGGGTCCTGGATAAAGTGGACGTAGTTGTCGCGCCCGGCAAACATCTCGCCCCGCATGGCATAGGGCGCGCGCCCGGCCATCAGCAGGATCGGCAGGCGGGCACGGGCCAGGTTGTGCAGCCCCATAGCCGCATTGGCGGTGCCGGCATCGACATGCACCAGCACGGCCTGCGCCTGCCCGGTCATGGCCGCCATGCCGCCGGCCATGTGCACTGCCACCGCCTCATGCGGCACGATCACGGGAATGGGGCCGGGCAGGCCCGCCTGTTCGCGCCGGGCCAAATCCTCGACCAGGGCGACGTGGTCGGTGCCGAGGTTGCAGAACAGGTGGGTGACGCCGCCATCGGTCAGCGCATCGAGCAGCCGCGCCGCGGTGGTCGGATGGGTCATGCGCTTCCCTGGTGTTCCCGTGGGCAGGCT
>CAXTJY010000552.1:0-3139 GCA_964244395.1 uncultured Rhodovarius sp. | reverse complement strand
CGAGCAGCGACGTCTTGCCGTGATCGACATGGCCCATGATCGTGACCACCGGCGGGCGGGCGATCATGTCGGTGTCGATGTCGGTCTCGCCTTCGAGGCCCACTTCCACGTCGGATTCGCTGACGCGCTTCACCCGGTGGCCGAATTCCTCGACCACCAGCTGCGCGGTGTCGGCGTCGATGGTCTGCGTCAGCGTCGCCATCACGCCCATGCGCATCAGTGCCTTGACCACGTCGCCGCCACGCGCGGCCATGCGGTTGGCGAGTTCGGAGACGGTGATGGCTTCGGGGATGATGACGTCGCGCGTCACCTTCTCCTGGCCAGAACGTAGCCGGGCCAGTTCCTGCTGACGACGGTCGCGCTCGCGGGCGCGCCGCATGCTGGCGATGGAGCGGCTGCGCTCATCCTCGCCTTCCACGGCCGCGGCCACGTCCACCCGCCCCGTGCTGCGGCGGTCGGCCGGCGTCAGGGTCTTGCGCGGCGGCGGCGTGACCGGGCGGCGCACGCCACCAGGCCCAGGCGGGCCGCCGGGGCGGCGCACGGGACCACGGCGGTCATCCTCCGCCTCGTTCTCGCGCGGCCGCAACGACAGGCGCGCGGCGGGTGCGCCAGGCGCGGCAGCGGGTGCCGCGGGCGCGACCGGGCGGCGGATGACCCCCGCATCGGGCCGTGGCGTCCTCGCGCCTGGCGCGGGCGCCGCGGGTGCCGCGGTGGCCGGCGCGGCGGCAGCGGGCGTCGCCTCCGGCGCGCGACTCCGGTTCGCCTCCGCTTCTCGCTCGGCTTCCTCGGCGCGGCGCCGGTCGTCCTCGGCGCGGCGCGCGGCCTCCTCGGCGGCGCTTCGCACCATCAGCGCCTGCTGCTCGCGCTGTTCGCGCTCGCGCTGCGCCTCAACGCGGCGATTCTCCTCCAGCACGCGCTGGCGAATAGCCAGCTCATTCTGAGTCAGCGGCCGGCCTGCGGGTTGCTGCACCGGCGCGCGGGGCTGGTTGCCGGCAGGCGCACCGGCGGCTGGGCGCGCGGTGGCGGGCGCCGCCGTGGGGGCGGCCTCGGCCGCTGCCGCCGCGGGTGCGGAGGGCGCGCGGATGGGAGCGACAGGCTTGGCCGGCGTGATGACGCGCTTCTTCAGCACCTCCACCTGCACCACCTTGCTGCGGCCATGGCTGAAGCTCTGGCGGACGCTTCCCGCATCCACCGTCTTGCCCAGCTCCAACCGCCCACCGGGGCGCAGACTGAGGCGGCTCTTGGCCGCGTCCTGCTCGTTCTGGTCACTCATACGTTGGTCTAGGTCCAATTCGACTTGTTGAAGCACATCAGGCACGGGGCCGCGTCGCCCGACATCGCTATAATCGCCATGCCCTACGCCCATCGCGGTTTGCGGGCAATGGCGGGCACCTTACGCAGCCACCGAAAATGCCCGCAGCCGCACCGCTTCCTGGGCGATGGTCTCGGCCAGGCGGCCCTTCGCCACCGCCACATGGACGGCGCCGCCGCGGCCGAAAATCTGCCCCAGCGCTTCCGAGGAAAGCGCCAGAACCACCGGCACGTCCGAGCGGCCGATCAGCCTGGCCCGCTCGGCCGCGCTGCCATCCGTCGCCTCCACCAGCAGGCCGACCCGGCCGGCCTGCAGCCACTCCTGCACCTTCTGAAAGCCCGCCACGCTTTGCCCGGCCCGGCGCGCCATGCCCAGCGTATCGGCCACTCGCTGCTCCAGCATTCCGGCGAGCTGCGCCGGCAGATTGTCTGGCCAGTTCAGCTGCGCCTTCGCGGCGCGGTGAAACGCCCCCTTCTTCAACGCCAGGGGCAGCACCCCCGGCGCCGCCTTCAACCACATGCCCCGCCCCGGCAACCGCCCCGCCAGGTCGGGCACCAGCGCGTTCCCAGGCCCGACCACGAAACGCAACATGGCCTCCTTCGGCAGGCTTTCGCGCGTCACGACGCAGCGGCGCAGCGGACCTTTCTCGGGGGCGTCGTCGTCCTGCTCCGCCGCCGCGCCATCCTGTCCCGCCCGGGGCGCCGCCAGGGGCTCTTCCTCAGCCGGCTGCATTGTCTCCTTCAGCGAACCAATGCTCGCGCGCCGCCATGATGACGGCGTTGGCGGTGTCCTCGTCCATCGCACCCTCGCCCAGGATCTCGACCAGCTCGTCACCGGCCAGGTCGGCCAGGTCGTCCAGCGTCTTCACGCCCTTCTCGCCCAGCGCCACCAGCATGGCGGGGGTGATGACGTCGAACTCGGCGATGCTGTCCTCCACGCCCAGTTCCCGGCGCTTCTCGTCCAGCTCGGCGTCGCGGCGTTGCAGGAACTCGGTGGCGCGGCGCTTCAGCTCGATGGCGATGTTCTCGTCGAAGCCTTCGATCGAGGCCAGCTCCTCATCCTCGACCGTCGCGATTTCTTCCACGGTCGTGAAGCCTTCCTGCACCAGCAGGCCGGCGATCACGTCGTCCACGTCCAGCCCCTCGACGAAGAGCCCGGTGCGCTTGCGGAACTGGTCCTGCCGACGCTCGCTCTCCTCCGCGTCGGTCAGGATGTCCACGTCGTAGCGGGTGAGCTGGCTGGCCAGGCGAACGTTCTGGCCGCGCCGGCCGATGGCGAGGCTCAACTGGTCATCGGGCACCACCACTTCAACCCGGCGCCCCTCATCGTCCAGCACCACCTTGCTCACCTCGGCCGGGGCCAGCGCGTTGACGATGAAGGTGGCGTTGTCGGAGGACCAGGGGATGATGTCGATCTTCTCGCCCTGAAGCTCCGCCACCACCGCCTGCACGCGCGAGCCGCGCATGCCGACGCAGGCGCCGACGGGGTCGATGGACGAGTCGCGGCTGATCACCGCCATCTTGGCCCGGCTGCCGGGGTCGCGCGCCACCGCCTTGATCTCGATGATGCCGTCATAGATCTCCGGCACCTCCTGCGCGAACAGCTTGGCCAGGAAGCCTGGATGGGTGCGGCTGAGGAAGATCTGAGGCCCGCGGGCCTCCTCCCGCACGTCGTAGATGTAGGCGCGGACGCGGTCGCCGTTCTTGAAGGCTTCCCGCATGATCGTCTCGTCGCGGCGCAGCAGCGCCTCGGCGCGGCCCAGATCGACCATGAGGTTGCCGTACTCGGTGCGCTTCACCACGCCGTTGATGATCTCGCCGACGCGGT
>CAXTJY010000551.1:0-3142 GCA_964244395.1 uncultured Rhodovarius sp. | reverse complement strand
TCGGCCTGACCGTCCTCAACCCGACCCTGATCATCACCTGGACCGCGGCCACCACGACCCTCTATGGAACAGGTCTACTCTCGCCGGCCACCGCCACCCGCGGCAGGTCGCCGCCCGCCTCGCCTTCCTCGAAGGTGCGCCGCGCCGTCTCGGCCGCCGCCTCCGCCGCCGCGCGGCCGTGCAGCATCGCCGTGGCCTCGGTAGCCAGCACCTTCTTGGCGTGGTTGATCTCGGCGCCGGCCAGCGCCTCCAGCCGCGCGATCTCGTCCAGCGGCATTTCAGTGAACAGGCGCAGGAAGCGGCCGACATCGCCATCGTCGGTGTTGCGCCAGAACTGCCAGTAGTCGAACGGCGACACCTTCGCCGCGCTCAGCCACACCGCGCCGCTGGCCGTCTTGCCCATCTTGGCGCCGGAAGCGCTGGTGATCAGCGGCGTGGTCAGCACATGCGCCTCGCCGCCCGTCACCCGACGGATCAAATCGGCGCCCAGCACTATGTTGCCCCACTGGTCGCTGCCGCCCATCTGCAGCGCCACGCCGTGCTGCCGGAACAGCTCCAGGAAGTCGTAGCTTTGCAGCAGCATGTAGTTGAATTCGAGGAAGGAAAGGTTCTGCTCGCGGTCCAGCCGCAGCTTCACGCTGTCCATGCTCAGCATGCGGTTGACCGAGAAATGCCGGCCCACGTCGCGCAGGAAGGGGATGTATTCCAGCCGGTCCAGCCAGGCCGCGTTGTCCAGCATCACCGCGTCGGTCGGCCCTTCGCCGAAGGTCAGGAAGCTGTCGAACACCTGGCGGATGCCGGCCTTGTTGGCCTCGATGCGCGCATCGTCCAGCAGCGGGCGCGCCTCGTCGCGGAAACTGGGGTCACCCACCTTCGTCGTTCCACCGCCCATCAGCACCACGGGCTTGTGCCCGCAGCGCTGCAGCAGCCGCAGCATCATGATCTGCACCAGGCTGCCGACATGCAGCGAATCCGCGGTGCAGTCGAAGCCGATATAGCCGGGCAGGGGGCCGGTGCCGAGCCGCGCTGCAAAGGCGACCTCGTCGGTGGTCTGATGGATGAAGCCGCGGGCGCGGGCCTCGGTCAGGAAATTCATCACGGCAGCACAGCCACCGGGTCGCGCCGCGCCAGCCGGGCCAGCAGCCGGTCCACCTCGGCGCGGGCGGGGGCCGACAGCTTCGGCGCCGGCGCCCGCGCCGTCTCATGCGCGATGATGCCACGCCGCATCAGCACGTATTTGCGCACCGCCAGCCCCAGCCCTGGCTGGTTGTCGGTGCGAATCAGCGGCAGATGCGCCTCGAACCGATCCCACATTTCGTCGGTCGGGCCATTCGCGCACAGCGCCACCAGCAGCTCGGGGAAGGCGTAGCCGGTCATCACGCCATCGGTGCCGCGGCTGAGTTCCTCCGGCAGAAACAGGCCAGAAAAGCCGCCCAGGATGGACAGCCGCTGCATCTTGCCCTCGGCCTCCAGCGCGCGGACGGCGCTGATCTTGTCCAGCCCCGGCCAGTCCTCGGCCTTGAGCATCACACAGCGCGGGTCGGCGGCAATGCGGGCGATCATGGATGGCGTGATGGTCACGCCGTTGGCCTGCGGGAAATCCTGCAGGCACCAGGGCGCGGGGCCACAAACCTCGCTGGCCTGCTGGAAGTAGGACACCACGGCGTCATCACCCTTCAACCCCGGGGTTGGCGCGATCATCACCCCAGCCGCCCCCGCTTCCATGACTTCCGCGGTCAGCGCCCGCATCGCCGCGAAGCCGGGCGAAGAGACGCCCACCACCACCGGCACCTGGCCGGCATTGGCCGCCAGCACGGCGCGGACGAAGGCAGTGCTCTCGGCCGCGTCCAGCTTAGGCGCCTCGCCCATGATGCCCAGGATGGTGAGGCCGGCGGCGCCCATCGCCAGATAGGCCTCGGTCATGCGCGCGGCGCTCCCCAGGTCCAGCGCCCCGTCGGGCAGGAAGGGCGTGGGGGCGATGACGTAGGTTCCTGCCGCGGAGCGGCCGAAGGATGACGTGGCGGCGGTGCTGAAGCTCATCCTTGCCCCGTGCCGAAAACCTGCCCGGCGGTCAACCGGGGCGCATCCAGGGGACGGAGCGCCGGCAAGGATCGCGTCGGATTGGTCGGAATCGGTTGCGTGCTGTCTGGCTGGTGGGCGGAGATGGAGAACGCCCATACCATCGGAATGAACGCGATCCGTGCAGAAAGCCCACCCTCGCCGCATCTTTGGGCGGCAGGAGCTGGGCGCCGCCCCCGCTACGGACCGTCACACGACACTGGCGCGTGGCCGCGGCTTCCGGCACTTTGCATCCGAATGAGGCTTGGGAGAGCTGAACCGATGGAACGCAGGAACCTGTTCAAGGGGGCCGCCGGGATGGCGGCCGTCACCGCCGCACCGGCGATTTCGCAAAATGCCGCCGCCCGCACGCTGCGCTTCGTGCCACAGGCCAATCTGGCGAATTTCGACCCGATCTGGGGCACGCAGTACGTGGTTCGTAACGCCGCGGCCGTGGTGTGGGACACGCTGTACGGCGTGGACGAGAACCTGGTGCCGCAGCCGCAGATGGTCGAGGGCGAAACCGTCTCGTCCGACGGCCTGACTTGGACCTTCCGCCTGCGGCCCGGCCTGATGTTCCATGACGGCACGCCGGTGCTGGCCCGCGACGTCGTCGCCTCCATCGCCCGCTGGGCACCGCGCGACCCGATGGGGCAGATGCTCGTCGCCATCCAGGACGAGCTGGTGGCGGTGGATGACCGGACTTTCCGCTGGCGCCTGAAGCGGGCCTACCCCAAGCTGAAATTCGCGCTGGGCAAGACCGGCACGCCCTGCTGCTTCATCATGCCCGAGCGCATCGCCAACACCGTGGGCGCCACGATGATCACGGAATACGTCGGCTCCGGTCCGATGTCGTTCAAGCGGGATGAGTGGGTGCCCGGCGCGCGCGCGGTATTTGAGAAGTTTGGCCGTTACACGCCGCGTGAAGGCACCGCGAGCTGGCTGGCCGGCCCCAAGCGCATACTGGTGGACCGCCTGGAATGGGTGGTGATGCCCGACCCGGCGACGGCCGCGGCCGCGTTGCAAGGCGGCGAGGTGGATTGGTGGGAAAGCCCGCTCAGCGACCTCGTGCCGCTGCTGCGCC
>CAXTJY010000550.1:0-3152 GCA_964244395.1 uncultured Rhodovarius sp. | reverse complement strand
GGCGGTCGCCGGGCGAAGCAATCCACCGTGCCGGCGATGCCATTCCCGCCAACAGCGTGCCGGACGACGCGGAAGCGCCGGTCCGCCGCCGTCACCCGCCACGATAGGCCGGGCTCGCCGTTGAGCGCGGACAGGCTGAGCTGCAAGCCGCCGAAGATCGAGTGCAGGCCAGGGCACACCATGCCCACCAGGAGGGTGGTGGCGCCGATGGCGCGCAGCCTGGCGGCACCCAGTAGCCCTGCGGCAGCAGGGAACGCGGCTTCGAACTCGGCCTCCGTACCCGGTGCCGCCAGGCAGCCCGACAGGCCTTCCAGACATTCGATGGGAAGGTCCCGCGCGGTCGCAGGCACTGCCTCCGGCACGGCACGCGGCAAGGGCGTTGACGCGGAGGTCGGGCCGAAGACCAGCGCCACGCGCATCGTGACGACGCCAGCGCAAGCCACCTCACAGCGGGCGCGCTTGTCGTCCAGCGCCGCCAGCCGCGCTTCCGCCTGATCATCCACATACAGCATCCGGTCGAAGCGGACCTTGAGGCTGGCCACCGATGGCAGGTCGGGATGCGCCGCCGCCAAACTGTCCAGCAGCCACAGCAACGCGTGCACGCCATGCACCACACGTGCCCCCGCCTGGGTTCGCCGGGCCGCCACCTCGTCCATGTGTATCGGATTGGCATCGCCGGTCAGCGCCGCAAAGGCCGTCTGCGCGCCGGCATCGAAGCTGCGACTCGCCAGTATGGCGAACCCCATTCAGGCGCTGCCCTTGCGCGCGATCACCGCTACGAGATCACCGACATTGTTCAGGTTGTCGATCTCCCTGGTGTCGAATTTGAAGTGATATTTCTCCTCCAGGCCCATGATGATCTCGATCATCTTGAAGCTGTCCCAACCGTCTACCTCCGCTGCCGTCGTCTCCGGCCCCAATTCCAGATCGTCACGCATGAAGATATCGGCGAAGAGCTCGTTGACGCCGGCGTAGATCGCATCGCTGTCCATGGCGCCTTATCCTTCGGTCACCCTGATGAAGGTCTCGGCCGGGGTGAAGCCGGCAAGATCGAGGCTGTTGATGCTGGCGCCGGAAGCCTCGGTGATTTCTACCGTGAAGCCGAGCCGCGGGTAGTGGTCCTTCACCATGCCGTTCTTCCTGGTGGGCGTGTATTCGCCCATCAGGCGGCGGGCACCCAGTGACCGGGCCTCGGCCGCGATCAGGTTCAGCGTCGTCGGCTCCACCTGGCGCCCCAGCACGCGGCAGCTCATGAGCCAGGTGTCGATGACGAGATCCTGATTCTGCCGCAGCTTGCCGATGACGATGGCGATGATGCCGTTATCGCCGAACCGGTCGGTCAGGCGCAGCTGCAATCCGAAAGCCTGCGGATTGTAGATCACCGCCAGCACGTCCTCCTCGGTGTAGCGCTGAGTCGTCAGGTTGAACTGATTGGTCTTGTTGATCAGCTGCACGATGCGGGACAGGCCGGTGCGGTCGAAGCGCCGCCAACTCAGTTCCATGCCCAGCCCGCGCAGGTAGGAAGGCAGGTCTGTGCTGGAGGCTTGCAGCGAGGTGCGTTGCAGGTTGCCCTGGTACTGCACGCCGCGCTGCCGGTCCTCGTCGGTGACGGCAAGGCCTTCGAAATACCCGGCTCGGGCGATGATCTGCGGAAACAGCGCCGGGTCGTCCCCCACCTCGGGGACCGCCACCATCGGCAGTTCCTGCCTGACCCAATCGCGCTCGAAGGGGTTGTCGTCGATGAAGACCAGGCTATCGAGGCCGATATTCAGCGCGCTGGCGACGTGGCGAAGGTTGGCCGCCTTGTCTTGCCAGTTCGCCACGAAACAGGCGATGTCGTCTCGGCGTAGCACCATCTCGGGGTGCCGGTCGAAGGGTTCAAAGGCGTTGGCTTCATCATTCTTGGAAACTACGGCCAGGATGATGCCGCGCTGTGAAAGGGCGCGAGCATAGGCCTGGAACGCCGTGAATCCTTCGCCCAGCGCGCTGCCCTGGCCCAGCACCAGCCCATCCACCCCGTCGTCGCCCACCACGCCGCCCCATAGCGTGTTGTCCAGGTCCAGCACCAGGCACTTGGCGGAGCGGCCCTGCCGGGCGGCCAGGATGCGGGCGACCAGCTCGCCGAACATCGGTGCCGCGGTGGGCGCGATTTCCTGCTTCGAGCGGTGCCAGAGGGCCACGTCGTGCCAAGCCGCCAGCCCGTCCCTTGCCGCCGCCGCGTCCAACGCCAGCAGATCGACCCCCTCGGCATCGGCCATCGCCGGCATCGCTGCGTTCAAGCGCGCGAGGAAGGCGGCGGGTGAGCCGGGTAGCCTGTGTTCGTTGCCGCCCATCAACGGTTCGTGCACCGGCAGCGCGGTTTGCTGGATGATCGGGCAATGGAAGGCCTCGCGGGCCAGGCGCCAGTAGCCCCGCAGCCGCTCCTGCATGGCGTCCATCGCCGCCGCTGGATCTGGATCAGCCACATGGCTGCCCGCAGCCAAATGATGCGAGTCGAGCAGGAACAGCACGCAATTGGGCCGGAAAGCATGCAGCGCCGAGCTGGGGTCGGCCAACTCCTGCCAGTACTGCCCGTATTCGCTCTCGTAGGTGGTGATTGGAATGCCGCGGCGCAGCCCGGCGACCCGGATGGGGGCATGCAGATGCGCGGTGGTGCAGGAGCCGAGGATGGCCAGCCGCACCGGCACTCCAATGGCGCCCGACGGTGTCGCGCCGGCCAGCACCTTCCGCAGCGCCCCATCGAGCATGTTGGTCTGGATGAAATTGAGATTGGCGGCAGCCAGGGATGCCGCCGCCGCCCAGCCTGACTTCGGCTCCGCGGGCATCGCCCGCAGCGATGCCCGCCAATCCGGCACGGTCGGCAGCCAGTTCAGTCCCGTCATCGTGACGCCCGTTCCCTGGCCGCAACCATGCCTCATCTTGCCGAGCCGCGCGAATTAGCCCGCCCAGCGGCAATGGAACCCACAGCTTCCCTTATGCAAGCTCGCCGCCCGCCTGAAGCGCCGCGTCGAAGCGCACCCGCCCCGCGCGTTGGCTGAAAACTTCGAGGTAGGCACGGGCCATTTCCGTTTCGCTCATTGGCGTCGGCAGCGGCTGAAGCCTGTCGAATACCCGTGCATCGGCGGCGCGTCGAATGGCCTGAAACAGATCGC
>CAXTJY010000549.1:2853-3154 GCA_964244395.1 uncultured Rhodovarius sp. | reverse complement strand
CGGACATGTCGGGCGAGGCGACATTCGTCGCCCTGTTCGACCGGTGGGAGCGGGTTTGGTGCGACGGCGAGTACGCGCTGGTTCCCGAATGCGTCCAGCCGCACTATCTGCGTCACAACGAAGCCGGCCTGCGGAGCGTGACCCGCGAAGCCTATGCCGCCGAGTTGTCGGCGCTGCGCGAGGCGCGGCCGGGCATCCGCGTGCTCGTGCATGACCACAGCTTCGTCGCTGACCGCGCCTGGTTTCGCTTCGTCTTCCATTGGCGGGACGCCGGGACCGGCGAGGCGCGGAGCCAGGCCGG
>CAXTJY010000549.1:0-2843 GCA_964244395.1 uncultured Rhodovarius sp. | reverse complement strand
GGCCGGCCTGCAATCCTACCGGATCGAGGATGACCGGCTGGCGGAGACCTGGCTGTCGCTGCTGCCGCTGGGCTCGACATGGGCGGATCCGGCCCAGACGAGCTGGACCAGCCCGCTACGGACGGCTTGAGGAGGCCGCCCGCCTGTTGCTCACCCTCGATGGTCTCGCCACCTCTTTCCGCACCGCCGCCGGCGAAGTCCGGGCGGTGGACGGCGTATCGCTGGCGGTCGAGCGGGGCCGCACCTTGGGCATCGTCGGTGAGTCCGGCTGCGGCAAATCGGTGCTGTCGCTGTCCATCATGCGCCTGCTGGCGCATCCCGGGCGGGTGACGGCGGGGCGGATCGGCTTCGACGGCCAGGACCTGCTGGGGCTGTCGCCAGGCGCCATGCGGGCGCTGCGCGGCCGCGACATCGCGATGATCTTCCAGGAGCCGATGACCTCGCTCAACCCGGTGCACACCGTGGGCTTCCAGATCATCGAGGCGCTGCGCGCCCATGGTGCTGCGACCGATGCGCGCGCGACCGCCATCGCGGCGCTGACCCGCGTCCGCATCCCCGACGCCGCCGGCGCCATGGGCAAGTTCCCGCATCAGCTCAGCGGCGGCATGCGGCAGCGGGTGATGATCGCTATGGCCATCGCCTGCAAGCCGCGCCTGCTGATCGCCGACGAACCCACCACGGCGCTCGACGTGACGGTGCAGGCACAGATCCTGGAACTGCTGCGCGAATTACAGGCCGAGACCGGCATGGGCCTCATCCTCATCACCCACGACCTCGGCGTCATCGCCGAAATGGCGGATGACGTGGCGGTGATGTATGCCGGCCGCGTGGTGGAGCGTGCCACGGCGCGCGATTTGTTCGAGGATCCGCAGCATCCCTACACGCTGGGGCTGCTTGGCTCGATCCCGCGGCTCGATCTGGACCGGCCGCGGCTGACCGCCATCGAGGGCTCGGTGCCGCCGCCCTTCGCCTGGCCACCGGGCTGCCGCTTCGCGCCGCGTTGCCCATTCGCCATCCCGGAATGCGAGGTGGCGCCGCCGCCACTGCGCGAGCTGGCGCCGGGGCATGAGGCTGCCTGCATTCGAGCGCCGTTGTGATTCCCGCGCAATCGGGTAGCGATTGTCGCGCGCCGCGCAGCGGCGAGGCGCCCTGTCCAATAGCGAAACCATCGTCGCGGCCGGTTCCCCGTCCCTCCGCGCGTCACCCGTCCGCCGGTGCCGCATGATCCTTGAGGCCCAAAACCTCACCAAGCACTACGGCCGCGTCCGCGCCGTCGATGGCGTCTCGCTCCACATCGCCCGCGGCGAAACCCTGGCCCTCGTCGGTGAATCCGGCTGCGGTAAATCCACCACCGCGCGGCTGGTTCTGCGGCTGATCGAGCCCGACGCCGGCACCATCCGTTTCGACGGCGAGGACATCACCGCCTGGCCCGCCGGCCGCCTGAAGCCCTTCCGCCGTCGCACCGGCGTCATCTTTCAGGACCCCTATGCAAGCCTGAACCCACGCCTGCGCGTCGGCGATGCCATCGCGGAGGCCATGCAGGTCCACGCTATCGGCACCGCCGCCGAGCAGCGCGCCCGCACCCAGGAATTGCTGGGCCTGGTCGGCCTAGCGCCCTTCCACGCCGATCGCTACCCGCATGAATTCTCCGGCGGCCAGCGCCAGCGCATCGGCATCGCCCGGGCGCTGGCGGCGCGGCCCGATTTGGTGGTGTGCGACGAACCCGTCTCGGCGCTGGACGTCTCTATCCAGGCCCAGGTGGTGAATTTGCTGAAGGACCTGCAAACGCGCTTCGGCCTCAGCTACCTGTTCATCGCGCACGACCTCGGCGTGGTAAAGCACATGGCCGACCGGGTGGCGGTGATGTATCTGGGCCGCATCGTCGAGCTGGCGGAGAAGCGACGCCTGTTCGCCAACCCCCGTCATCCCTATACCCGGGCTCTGCTGGCGGCGATCCCGCACCCGGACCCTGCGCTGCGCGGCCGCCTCCGCCCGCTGGGCGGCGACCTGCCCAGCCCGGCCAACATGCCGCCGGGCTGCCGCTTCCACACGCGCTGCCCGCACGCCACCGAGATCTGCCGGCGCGACGACCCCGCGCTGATAGACGGCGTGGCCTGCCACCACGCCGCCGAATTGCCGCCGATGGACATGGCCTACGCCGGCGGTCTGAGCGATACTGCCACCCGAAGGCTGGTCCGCTTTGCTGACGCCGCCACGAAGCGTGGCGTCGGGGCCGCCGCGGAGGAAACGCGATGATCCACACCGTCTTCGCGCCGCGCGCCATGCTGGTGGGCGCGGGCACCGTCGCCCGCGTGGCGGAGGTCTTGGCCAGCCACGGCCTGTCCCGCCCCCTGGTGGTAACGGACCCATGGATGGTCAGCTCTGGCACTGTGGAGAAATGCCTGGCGCCGCTGCGGGCCGCCGGCATGCTCGGGGCGGTCTTCTCGGACACCGTGCCGGACCCGACGGACACCGTGATCGAGGCCGGGGTGGCCGTCTTCGCGGCTGGGGACTACGACTGCATCCTGGGCTTCGGCGGCGGCAGCCCGATGGACACCGCCAAGGCCATGGCGATCCTGGCGGCCACCGGCGGCCACATCCGCGCGCAAAAGGTGCCGCATGCCGCCGACCGCGCGGCGGTGCCCATCATCTGCATACCCACCACCGCCGGCACCGGCAGCGAGGCCACCCGCTTCACCGTCATCACCGACACGGCCAGCGACGAGAAGATGCTCATCGCCGGCCTGGGCGCGCTGCCGCTGGCCGCCATCGTCGATGTCGAGCTGACCCTGACCGTGCCGCCGCGCACCACGGCCGATACCGGCATCGACAGCCTCACCCAC
>CAXTJY010000548.1:0-3154 GCA_964244395.1 uncultured Rhodovarius sp. | reverse complement strand
CGTCGCCCGCCGCCACGCCAGCCCGGGCCAGCACCACCCGCACCCCTTCCAGCACCCCCTCTTCGGGCGCCGCGGTCGTGGTCAGCACCTTCGCGGTCCAGCGTTGCCCGTCGCGCTCCAGCGCCACATCGGTAAACGTGCCGCCGATGTCGGCAGCCACCCGCGCCCGATGGTCAGAGGGCGTAGCTTGGAGGGCTGCATCGGTCGCGGTCTGATTCACGCGGTCACTTCCTGAAGCCATTTGGTGATGACCTGGCAGGCCAGGTCGAAATCCGGTAGCCGCATCGCCTCGTGCGGGTTGTGGCTGCCATTCTGGTTGCGCACGAACAGCATGGCCGCCGGAATGCCTGCCGCCGCGAACGCCGCCGCGTCATGCCCGGCGCCGGATGCCATGGCGAGGTGCGGCACACCCAACGCGTCGGCGGCGCGGGCCAGGCCGGCGCGCATCCCCGCATCCATGATGGACGGCGCGCTGCCGCTCTCCGCCCCCAGCTCGAACTGGACGCCGCGCCGGGCCTCGATCTCCGCCACCAGCGCGTGCAGCCGCGCCACCATCGCGTCGCACGCCGCCATGTCCACGGCCCGGATGTCGAGCGAGAAGCGCGCCTCGCCGGCGATCTTGGTGAAGCCGGCCTCCGCCGTCGTCGCCATCTCGCAGAAGGTGCAGACCAGGCGGTGGCCGCGCGTCTCCAGCTCCACCCAATAGGCGTCGAGCCGATACACCAGCTCGGCCAGCGCGGCGGCCGCATCGCGCCGATATTTCCGGGCGGTGGCGCCGGAGTGGTTGTACTCCCCCAGCACCCGCGCGGCGCGAAACCGCCGGCTGCCGGGAATGCCGGTGACGATGCCCAGCGGCACGCCTTCATTCTTCAAGGTCGGGCCCTGCTCGATGTGCAACTCCAGGAAGGTGGCGGCCTGCACCGCACGCTCGCCACGCTCGGCAAAGGCGGGGTCGAAGCCTTCCTCGCGCATGTGTTCGGCCAGGCTCCGGCCGGAATCGCGGCGTTTCACTGCGAGGTCGGCAGGCGTGAGCATGCCCAGGGCGCCGCGGCTGCCAGGATAGCTGGTGGGGAACCACGCGCCGGCTTCCTCGGCGCGAATGCACATGAGCGTCACATCTTGCGCCGGCTGGTACCCGGCCTGAACGAGGCCGGCCATGGCGGCCAGCCCGGCCAGCACCCCCGCCGCGCCATCGAAGTTGCCTCCCTGCGGCACGCTGTCCAGGTGGCTGCCGATCAAGACGGGCAGGCGGCCACGGTCCGCACCCGGCAGAGTCAGGTACTGGTTGCCGATAGGGTCTACCCGCCGTTCCAGGCCCAGCGCCGCGCCCTCCTCCGCCAGCAAGGCATGCGCCATGGTCTCACCCGGGCCATAGGCCACGCGGGTAATGCCGACGCCGTCGAAGCTGCGCTCGCGGAGGGTGTCGAAGAGGCGGGCGGCGAGGGCGGTGTCTGGAACGAGATTTCCCGGCCCCCTCGTCATGGCCGGCCTCCGAGCCGGCCATCTCCTCGACGATGGAGTGGGCGTGTGGGTGCTGCCCAACGTGCGGGAGATGGCCGGGTCAAGCCCGGCCATGACGATGGACGGTCCGCTCGCATCAAAACCCCCGCACCATCCCGCCATCCGCCCGCATGATCTCGCCGGTGATGTAGGCGGCCGGCACGCCGCACAGGAACGCCACCAGCGGGCCGTATTCATCCGCGGTGCCGTAGCGCTGCGCCGGGATGGTCTTGCTGCGCTCGGCGATCACCTCGTCGATGCTCCTGCCGGATTTTGCGCCCAGGCTGGCGGCGGTCTCCAGGGAGCGGTCGGTGCGGATGGCGCCTGGCGCCACCACGTTCACCGTCACCCCATCGCCGGCCACTTCCGCACTCAGCGTCTTCAGATAGCCCAGCACCGAGGCACGCAGCACGTTGCTCAACACCAGGTTCGGGATCGGCTGCTGCATCCCGGTGCTGCCAACATTGATGATTCGCCCGAATTTCTGCGCCCGCATCGCTGGCAGCAGCTTCTTGGTGATGTGGATCGGTGCGGCCACGATGTTCTGGAACCAGGGCGCCAGCAGCGCCTCGTCCAGCTCCAGCGCGGTGCCGGGCGGCGGGCCGCCATGGTTGAGGATGAGGATGTCCACGCCGCCCATGGCAGCTAAGGCGCCATCGGCCAGCCGGTCCATATCCGCATTCTCCGCCACGTCGGCCGGGATGCCGATGGCGGACGCGGCGCCCAGCGCCACAAGCTCCGCCGCCGCCACGTCCAGGCTGGCCTGGGTGCGCCCGCTGATGACCAGATGCGCGCCCTCCCGCGCCAGCGCATCCGCCACGCTGCGGCCCAGCCCCTTCGACGCGCCCATCACCAACGCGCGCTTGCCCTTGAGACCCAGTTCCATGCCACCGCACCCCTCGAATTTCGGGCCGGACCATCCAACAGCCGCACCCGGGTGGCAAGCCGGGCGCGGCCCGTTATGTTGCCCGCGAAACCGAGGAAATGCCCAATGGCCAAGCCCATCCTGCTCGTCACGCGCCAGCTTCCCGCCGCCATCGAGGCGCGGGCCGTGGCCGACTACGATGCCCGGCTGAACCCGAAGGACGAGCCCTGGTTTCGCGACGGCGCCGAGATCGCGCGGCGTGCGGTGGAGGCGAAGGCCGACGGCGTGCTGATCGCCGCCGGGGACCCCATGAAGGCCGATGCCATCGCCGGCCTGCCGGACAGCGTGAAGATCATCACCACCTTCTCGGTCGGTACCGACCACATCGACACCGCGGCCGCCAAGGCGCGCGGCATCATCGTGACCAACACGCCGGAAGTGCTGAGCTTCGCCACTGCCGAGACAGCGTTCACCTTGCTGCTGATGGCCGCCCGCCGCGCCGGCGAGGGCGAGCGGATGATCCGCGCGGACAAATGGGAAGGCTGGGCGCCAACCCAGCTGATGGGCGTGACCCTGGAGGGCAAAAAGCTGGGCATCCTGGGCTTTGGGCGCATCGGCCAGAAGCTGGCGGGGATGGCGCGCGGCTTCGGCATGGCGATCCACTACCGCGACCTGCGGCGCCTGCCGCCGGAGGTGGAGCAGGGCGCCGTGTTCCACGAAACGGACGAATGCTTCCTGGGCGCCATCGACATGCTCTCCATGCATGTGACGGGCGGCGACGGGACGACG
>CAXTJY010000547.1:0-3177 GCA_964244395.1 uncultured Rhodovarius sp. | reverse complement strand
CGCCCAGGTCGGCCGCGCCGGGTCACGCGCGCGGATGGCGCGGCCGAGTTCGATGATCTCCATCAGTCCAACCCCGCGAACAAAGCCGTGGACATGTAACGCTCGGCGAAGCTGGGCGCGATGCAGACAATGCGCTTGCCGGCGTTGGCGGGGGCGGCAGCCAGCCTCAACGCCACGCTCAACGCTGCGCCGGAACTGATGCCGAGAGCCAGTCCCTCGGTGCGCGCCGCGCGTCGGGCGGTGGCGATGGCGTCGCGCTCATTGGCGGTCTCGATGCCGTCGAGCAGACCAAGCTCCAGCACCGCCGGCTTGAAGCCCGGACCGATGCCCTGGATGCCATGCGGGCCGGGATCGTCGCCATGGAGCACGGCGGATTCAGCGGGTTCGATGCCGATGACGCGCAAGGCTGGCGCGCGCGGCTTCAGGGCACGCGCGATGCCCGTCATCGTGCCCCCCGTCCCCAACCCACCAAGGATGATGTCCACCTGGCCTTCGGTGTCGGCCCAGATTTCCTCTGCCGTGGTGGCGGCGTGGATGTCCGGGTTGGCGGGATTGTCGAACTGGCGTGGCAGCCAGGCATGCGGGGTTTCGGCGGCGATCTCCTGCGATTTCGCGATGGCGCCGGCCATGCCCCGCGCGCTGGGCGTTAGCACCAGCTCGGCGCCCAGCAGGCGCATCATCCGGCGGCGCTCGATGCTGGCACCCTCAGGCATCGTCACGATCAGCCGGTAACCCAGCGCGGCGGCGACGAAGGCCAGCCCGATCCCGGTGTTGCCGGAGGTGGGCTCGACCAGCACGGACACGCCAGGGCTGAGTTCGCCGGCGGCCTCGGCGGCGCGGACCATGGCCAGCGCGATACGATCCTTCACCGAGGCCATCGGGTTGAAGAATTCGAGCTTGAGGCACAGGTCCGCCACCAGCCCGTCCTCGGCTGCAATGCGCGGCAGGCGAACCAGTGGCGTGGCGCCGATGGTGTCCAGCACCGAGGCATGGATGCGGCCGCGGAAATTTACATCCATGGCGGCACCGGCAGGCCCTTCTCGCGCAGGAAGGCGGGGTTGAAGAGCTTGGACTGGTAGCGCGCTCCGCCGTCGCACAGGATGGTCGCCACCGTGCGGCCCGGGCCGAGATTGCGCGCCACGGCGATGGCGGCGGCCACATTGATGCCGGCGCTGCCGCCGACCGACAGGCCCTCATGGATGGTCAGGTCGAAGACCTGCTCCAGCGCCAACTCGTCGGTGATCTGCACCGCATCGTCGATCGGCGCGCCTTCCAGATTGCCGGGTACGCGGGACTGGCCGATGCCCTCGGTGACCGAGCTGCCGGTCAGCTCCAGATTGCCATATGTCTTCCAGTTATACAGCGCGCTGCCCATCGGGTCGGCCAGGGTGATCCGCACGCCGGGCTTGTGCGCCTTCAGCGCCATGGCCACGCCGGCCAGCGTACCGCCGGTGCCACAGGCGCAGGTGAAGGCGTCGATCTCACCGCCGGTCTGCGCCCAAATCTCTTCGCCGGTGGTGGCGCGGTGCCCTTCGCGATTGGCCAGGTTGTCGAACTGGTTCGCCCAGGTCCAGCCGTTCTGCTCCGCCATGCGGCGGGAGACGTGGACGTAATTGCCGGGGTCCTTGTAGGGCTTGGCCGGGATCAGCCGCAGGTCGGCGCCGATCATCCGCAGGAAGTCGATCTTCTCCTGGCTCTGCGTCTCCGGCATCACGATCACCGCCTTGAAGCCCAGCGCGTTGGCGACGAGGGTGATGCCGATGCCGGTGTTGCCGGCGGTGCCTTCCACGATGGTGCCGCCGGGCTTCAGGCTGCCATCGGCGATGGCCGCTTCGATGATCGCCAGCCCGGCCCGGTCTTTCACCGAGCCGCCGGGATTCATGAACTCGGCTTTGCCCAAAATCTCGCAGCCGGTGGCCTCGGAGGCGCGGCGAAGCCGGATCAGCGGCGTGTTGCCGATGGACCCCAGCAGGCCGTTGACAACAGAACTCATGGGCATTTCCAGTATCACAAATCCCTGACGTGCATTATGGGACGGAACAAGCCCGTTTCACAGGGAGGCTCCTTCCATGCTTTTGCAACCCCGCCCCGCGCTGGCCATGGCCGTGGTGCTGGACGTGGCGCTGCATGCCGGGCGCGGCACGGTCAGCGCCGCTGACATCGCTGAGCGGCTGGGCCTGGCGCGGCGCGGGCTGGAGCCCATCCTGCAGCCGCTGTCCCGCGCCGGGGTGCTGATCAGCACCCGCGGGCCGTCCGGCGGCTACAAGTTGGCGCGGCCACGGCGGGGAATCACCCTGGGCGAAGTGGTGCGGGCGGTGACGAGCGAGACCGTGCCCCCCGCCGAGGGCGAGAGCAGCCCGCTTTTCACCCGGGTGGTGCAGCCCTTCTGGGCCGAGATGGACGCCGAGGCGCTGACCCGGCTGGATGGGGTGAGCCTGGACGTGCTGGCCCGCCGCGCGGCCGGGGCGGGTCTGGCCTCGGCACCGAGCGACGTGATCAGCTTCGTGATCTGAAGCGCGGACAGCCTGTTCGGAGGGGCAACCATTGACCGGCAGCAAGAGCGAGAAGACCCCACCAGTCGGTGGAGCGCAGGACTGGCGCGCCGGGACGCTCGCCATGATCCGGCAGCTCATCCGGGAAACCGCCCCCGTCATCACCGAGGAGGTAAAGTGGCGCAAGCCGTCGAATCCGGCGGGTGTCCCGGTCTGGTCGCGCGCGGGCATCATCTGCACCGGCGAGACCTACAAGGATAAGGTGAAGCTGACCTTCGCCAAGGGCGCGCTGCTGGACGATCCGTCGAAGCTGTTCAACGCCAGCCTGGATGGCAACGTCAGGCGGGCCATCGACCTGGGCGAGGGCGCCCGCATCGACGAAGCCGCCTTCCAGGCCCTGATCCGCGCCGCCGTCGCCCTGAACACGGCGGATGGCTGACACGCACGGGGCCCGGAAGGCATTTGCGACGCCGGGGGAGCGGCGTAACCTGCCGGCATGACCGCACCGCCCGACGACAGCGCCACCGATGCCGGCCCCTTGGCCCTGCTGCCGCACGCCTCGCATTGGGGCGCCTTCTCGGCCCGCTGGCAGGATGGCCGCTTCGACATCGCACCGCACCCGACCGACCCCGACCCAAGCCCCATCCTGGGCAACATGGCCGCATCGCTGAACCACCGCGCGCGG
>CAXTJY010000546.1:0-3186 GCA_964244395.1 uncultured Rhodovarius sp. | reverse complement strand
CCTGATCTGGAACCCGGCCGGCCATGACGACGCGGCCTACGAGCGCGACCTCTACGTCATCCGTCGCAAGATCGAGAAGCAGGCCATCGCGGCGCAGATTCCGGAGCTGTATCTGTGCTCCCTCTCCTGCCGCTCCATCATCTACAAGGGCATGTTCCTGGCCGAGGACCTGTCCACCTTCTACCCCGACCTGACCGACGCCCGGTTTGTTTCCCGCTTCGTCATCTACCACCAGCGCTACAGCACCAACACCTTCCCGACCTGGCGCCTGGCGCAGCCTTTCCGGATGATCGCGCATAATGGCGAGATCAACACGTTGCATGGCAACGTGAACTGGATGAAGAGCCACGAGACGCGGCTGGCGCACCCGGCGCTGGATGTGCACATGGCCGACATCAAGCCCGTCATCCAGGCCGGCAACAGTGACACCGCGTGCCTCGACAACGTGTTCGAGCTATTGGTCCGTGGCGGCCGCGACGCGCCGATGGCCAAGGCGATGCTGATGCCGGAATCGCTGGGCAGCAACGCCGCGATGAAGCCGCTGCACCACGATTTCTTCCTGTACTGCAACGCGGTGATGGAGCCGTGGGACGGCCCCGCCGCCCTTTGCGCGACCGACGGCCAGTGGGTGGTAGGCGGCATGGACCGCCACGGGCTGCGCCCCATGCGCTTCTCCGTCACCAACACCGGCCTGCTCATCCTGGGCAGCGAGACCGGCATGGTGAAGCTGGCGGAGGACGTCATCATCCAGAAGGGTCGCGTTGGCCCCGGCCAGTGCATCGGCGTAAACCTCGACACGGGCCAGCTCTATCTGGACACTGAGTTGAAGGACGAGCTGGCGCATCGGAAACCGTTCGGCGAATGGACCGCCCGCACCACCCGCATCGACGAGATTGTCCAGCAGGACACCGCCGAGCCCACCCTGTACACCGGGGAGGCGCTGCGCCGCCGCCAGCTCGCCATCGGCACCACCATGGAGGAGCTGGAGACCATCCTGCAGCCGATGGTGGAAGACGGCGCCGAGGCAGTGGGCAGCATGGGCGACGACACGCCCATCGCCGTGCTGAGCCAGCACTACCGCGGCCTGCACCACTACTTCCGGCAGATGTTCAGCCAGGTCACCAACCCGCCGATCGACAGCCTGCGCGAAACCCGCGTGATGTCGCTGAAGACCCGCCTGGGCAACCTCGGCAACATCCTCGATGAGAACCCCGAGCAGTGCGACATGCTGATGTTGGACAGCCCGGTGCTCAGCACCGCGCAGTTCAACGCCATGCGCGCGCATATGGGCCGCACCGCCTGCGAGGTGGACTGCACCTTCCCTGTCTCCGAGGGCGAGGCCGGGCTGCGCCGCGCCATCGAACGCATCCGGCGCGAGGCTGAGGAGGGCGTTCGTTCCGGCTCCGTCCACGTCATCCTGACCGATGAGCACCAGGGTGCGGCGCGTGCCGCCATCCCGATGATTTTGGCAGTGGGCGGCGTGCACACGCATCTGGTGAAGACGTCCTTGCGCACCTTCACCAGCCTGAACGCCCGGGTCGCGGAATGCCTGGACGTGCATTGCTTTGCGGTGCTGATCGGCGCCGGTGCCACCACGGTGAACGCCTATATGGCGCAGGAGAGCATCGCGGATCGGCATCGGCGCGGCCTGTTCGGCAAGCTGTCGCTGACCGAGGCAGTGGCGAAGTACAAGAAGGCCATCGACAAGGGCCTGCTCAAGACGATGTCCAAGATGGGCATCTCGGTCATCTCCTCCTACCGCGGCGGCATGAATTTCGAGGCCATCGGCCTGTCGCGTGCCCTGGTCGCCGAGTTCTTCGCCGGCGTGCCCAGCCGCATTTCCGGCATCGGCCTGTCGGGGATCGCGAAGCGCATCCTGGACCTGCATGCCCGCGCCTGGGATGCGGATGTAATCGCGCTGCCGGTCGGCGGCCTGCACAAGCTGCGGCGGGGTGCCGAGGCGCATGCCTTCGACGGCCCGCTGATCCACACGCTGCAGGAGGCTGTGGCGGCGGACAGCTACCAGATGTTCAAGCGCTATTCCGAGGCGGTGCGGAAAGGCCCGCCCGTGGCGCTGCGTGACCTGCTGGACTTCCGCGCCGCGGGCCGCGGGGCGGTTCCGATCGAGGAGGTCGAGAGCATCACCGAAATCCGCAAGCGCCTGCTGGCGCCCGGCATTTCGCTCGGCGCGCTGAGCCCCGAGGCGCATGAGACGCTGAGCATCGCGATGAACCGCATCGGCGCGCGGAGCGATAGCGGCGAGGGCGGCGAGGACCCGGCGCGGGCCAAGCCGCGGGCGAATGGCGACAACGCGAACTCCGCCATCAAGCAGATCGCGTCGGGGCGGTTCGGCGTCACCGCTGAATACCTGAACAATTGCCGGGAGATCGAGATCAAGGTCGCGCAGGGCGCCAAGCCGGGTGAGGGCGGCCAGCTGCCCGGGTTCAAGGTGACGCAGCTCATCGCCAAGCTGCGGCACTCGACGCCAGGGGTGACGCTGATCAGCCCGCCGCCCCACCACGATATCTACTCGATCGAGGATCTGGCGCAGCTCATCTACGATTTGAAGCAGATCAACCCGGATGCCATGGTGTGCGTGAAGCTGGTGTCGCGCTCCGGCATCGGCACCATCGCGGCAGGCGTGGCCAGGCGAGGGCGGATGCGATCCTGGTTTCCGGCCATTCCGGCGGCACCGGCGCCAGCCCGATTTCCTCCATCAAGTATGCGGGCCTGCCCTGGGAAATGGGGCTGAGCGAGACGCATCAGGTCCTGCAGCTGAACCGCCTGCGGCACCGGGTGCGGCTGCGCACCGATGGCGGCCTCAAAACGGGGCGCGACGTGGTCATCGCCGCCATGCTCGGCGCCGAGGAATTCGGCATCGGCACCGCCAGCCTGGTTGCCATGGGCTGCATCATGGTGCGGCAATGCCATTCCAACACCTGCCCTGTCGGCGTGTGCACCCAGGACGAGGATCTGCGGAAGAAGTTCGAGGGCACGCCGGAGAAGGTGATCAGCCTGTTCTCTTTCGTGGCCGAGGAGGTGCGTGAAATTCTGGCCGGCCTGGGCTTCCGCAAGCTGACCGATGTGATCGGCCGGACCGACCTGCTGAAGCAGGTCAGCCGTGGCGCTGACGACCTGGACGACCTTGACCTCAACCCGCTGCTGGTCCGCGCCGATGCCGGCCCG
>CAXTJY010000545.1:0-3193 GCA_964244395.1 uncultured Rhodovarius sp. | reverse complement strand
CACGCCGCCGATGGCGACCGGCGCGGCGTAGGATTTCGCGTCGCTCATCCGCCCGCGCATGTAGGGGTCCAGGCTGAGGTAGCGAGCGCGCACCAGCACCTCGCCCTCTGCCGGCTCCGGCACCGGCTGCTCGACGACGGAGAAATCCTCCGGCACCGGCGCGCCCACGGGGCGGCGGGCGAGGAGCACGGCAAGGTTGGTCTCGGGCATCGTGATTGTCCTGGGCGTTGGGTTGCGGCAGGCTAACCCCCATGACCACGCCCCGCTACCGCACCGACCACATCCACTACCGCACCCTGAACGCGGCCGCCGCCGCGCATTTCTGGACCGACGTCTTCGGCGCCACCGAGACGGCGCGCGTGGTCGCCAACGGCAACCTTCGCGTGGTGCTGGACCTGGATGGCCTGGCCATCTTCGTCGAGGAAGTCCCCGCCGGCACCGGAGCCCCGCCGCCCGCGCCCTATCTGGGGCTGGAACACCTGGCGCTGGTGGTGGACGATCTGGACGTTGCGGTGGCCGACCTCACCGCCAAGGGCGCTGCCCTAAGTCGCCCCATCAGCAGCCCCCGCGCCGGCGTGCGCATCTGCTTCGTCACCGCGCCGGATGGGGCGGAGGTGGAGCTGCTGGAACGGACGGGCGGGTGATGGCCGGGCAAGACCTGATGCGGCTCGAGGTCCAGGTGCCCAGCCAGGATGCTGGACTGATCGAGGCGGTCGCCGCATCGCTGGCCGACCCAGGCACCGCGCCAATGATCCGGGCAATGCTAGGGCCCCGCTTCGCCTTCACGCCGACATACGGCTTGAAGGATCTGCTCGCGCGCGCGCCGCTCGATGGCATTGACCTCGACCGCTCTCGGGATCACGGACGCGACATCGAGCTTTGACCTGGCTGGTCGATACGAATGTCATATCGGAGATCCGGCTCGGCCCGCGTGGCGACCGGAAGGTCCTTGAATGGTGGGCGACCGTTGCGGACACCGACCTGTTCCTCAGCGTGCTCAGTCTGGGCGAATTGCGAAAGGGCGCCGCAAGGTCGCGCCGCGCGACCGCGTCAAGGCGGACACTCTCGATGCCTGGATCGATTCGGTGGTCGTGGAATTCGGCCCGCGTGTGCTGGGCGTGGATGGCGCCGTTGCGCAACGCTGGGGCCAGCTTTCCGCCATTCGAACTTTGCCCGTGATTGATGCGTTGCTTGCGGCCACCGCCCTTGTCCACGGCCTCACGCTGGTAACCCGCAATACCCGGGATCTCGAAGGGCTCGGCGCCTCGCTCTTCAACCCATTCGCCTGAGCACCCGTTATCCACAACCCACGCACAGGGACGCCGGCACCGCCCCCTTCTATACTCCACCCATGAACAGCATTCTCCCCGAGTCGGCCGGCCTGTTCGGCCAGTCCCTCCGCCTGCCGCCGCAGAATCTCGAAGCGGAACAGGCGCTGCTCGGCGCCCTGCTGTCCAACAACAAGGCCTTCGAGCGCGTCTCCGAATTCCTGGATACCGAACACTTCGCCGACCCCATCCACGGCCGCATCTACGGCGCCATCCGCCGCCGGGTCGAGAACAACGCCCTGGCCGACGTCGTCACCCTCAAGGGCGAGTTCGAACACTCCGGCGTGCTGGCCGAGGTGGGCGGCACGACCTATCTGGTGCAGCTCGTCGCCGCCACCGTCGGCATCATCAACGCCGGCGAATACGGCAAGCTGATCCATGATTGCTGGATCCGCCGCCAGCTCATCGATGTGGGCGAAACCGTGGTCAACCGCGCCTTCGGCGCCGAGCCGGAGCTGGAAGGCAGCGGCCAGATCGAGGCCGCCGAACAGCAGCTCTTCGACCTTGCCACCGGCGGCGCCAATGAAGGCGGCGCCATCACCTTCGAGCGCGCCCTGGCGCAGGCGGTTGAGTCCGCCGCCAAGGCCAAGGCGCATGGCGGTGGCGTCTCCGGCCTGCCATCCGGCCTGCGCGACCTCGACGCACGACTGGGCGGCCTGCATGGGTCGGACCTGCTGATCCTCGCCGGCCGGCCGGGCATGGGTAAGACCGCGCTGGCCACCAAGGTCGCCTTCGGCGCCGCCCAGTCGCTGATGCGCGATCTTGAGCCTGGCGAAGTGGCCAAAGGCTGCGTCGCCATCTTCTCGCTGGAAATGAGCGCCGAACAGCTCGCCAACCGACTGCTCGCCGAAAGCAGCCGCATCTCCGGTGACCGGATTCGCCGCGGCGAAATCAACCAGCAGGAGTTCGACAAGTTCTACGCCGCCTCGCGCGAACTCTCGACCCTGCCGATGATGATCGACGACACCCCGGCCATCACCCTCTCGGCGCTGCGCACTCGCTGCCGCCGGCTCAAACGCACCCGCGGGCTGGAGCTGGTGGTGGTGGACTACCTGCAGCTCATGCGGCCGGCCGCCGGCACGAAGCCGGACAACCGCGTGCTGGAGATCAGCATGATCACGCAAGGTCTGAAAGCCATCGCCAAGGAGCTGGCAGTGCCGGTCATCGCCCTGTCCCAGCTCTCCCGTGCCGTCGAACAACGCGAGGACAAACGGCCGCAGCTCTCGGACCTGCGGGAATCCGGCTCCATCGAACAGGACGCCGACGTGGTGATGTTCGTCTACCGCGACGACTACTACCTCAAGCAACGCGAACCCAAGGAAACGGCGTTCGACCAGGGCGACAAATACCAGGCCGCCATGGACCGCTGGAAAACCGACATGGAACGCGCCCACAACAAAGCCGACCTCATCATCGCCAAACAACGCCACGGCCCCACCGGCACCATCCCCCTCTTCTTCGAAGCCGAATTCACCCGCTTCGGCGACCTGGACGTCACACATGGCGGGGGCGGGTATGATTAAGGGGTTGCGCGGGTTGCCCGGGGAAGGGCTTTGCCCCTCCCCGTACCCCACCCCACCAGGGGCGACCCGCCCCTGGACCGTGGATAAGTTGGGGTTGAGGGGAGGGGGCAGGCGTGCCCGTTCCGACAGGTGCACCTGCCCCCTCCCCTCAACCCCAACCTCCTGGGGTGCAGGGGCCTTTCGGCCCTTGCTGGGTGGGGTCCAGGGGAGGGCAAAGCCCTCCCTTGGGGTCACCCGCGCCACCCCCTGACCATGCAAGCCCTCCTCCATGTGGACCTCCGGGCCATCGTCGCGAATTGGATGCGGCTGCGCGAGGTGCATGGTGGCGAGGTGGCGGGGGTT
>CAXTJY010000544.1:0-3211 GCA_964244395.1 uncultured Rhodovarius sp. | reverse complement strand
CCACTGCTCGCCCCAATCGCCCGGCCCCGCCCCGTCGAAGGGGTCGCTGTCGTTCGCGGGCCGACCGACGGCGCCGGCCGCGTTACGGCCCGTTTGGGAGGGCACGAACTTGTCGCGCGCTGTCATCGAACCATGTCTCTCCCTTGCATCGCACGTTATTCATAACCGGCCGCTGGCCGCAAGGTTCAAGAGGGGTGGCATGAGCTTGCCGCACCGGCTGCGCCGCTATCTGCGCGCCTTCCTGGGCAACCCCAGCCTGGCCGACGAGGCGATGCTGGATGCGCTGGAGCGCATGGTGGCGGGGCGCGAGAGGATCACCACCGCCGCCGCCTTCCGCGCCGCGCACAGGGTGGCGATGCGGATGACGCCGACACGCCCGACCGGCGGCGAACCGATGCGGACCGCACTGGCCGCCCTGCCTGCCGGCGCCCGGGCCGCCTTCCTGCTGCTACGGCTGGAGCATTTCACCGCCGAGGCGGCCGCGGATGTGATGGACCTGTCGGCCGAGCGGGTGCGGGAAGAAGCGAAATCGGCGGCGTCGCAGATCCAGGCCATGCTGGTGCCGGTGGGCGGCACCGCGCTGATCACCGACCCCGATCAGCTGACAGCGCTGGACCTGGCCAATATCGCCGCCGATCTGGGCTTCACCGCGATCCGCGAGCCGGACCCGACGGCGGCGACGCTGCAAGGCAAGCCCCAACCCATCCTGATCATCTGCGAGGCGGTGCGGCGCGACCGGGGCGACGCCGCCACCCCCGTCGCCAACCTGGCCGAACGCTTCGATGCCGCGGTGCTCTGCGTCACCGCCTCCGCCAGGGCCGATGAGTTCATCGGCCGCGTGCCGGGTGCCAGGCTGCTGCGCAAGCCGTTCGAGAGTGCGACCGCGGCCCGCAGCATGCTCGATGCCATGGCCGAGCACCGCACCCTACGCCTCGCCGGCGGGCTCCAGGGGGAAGACGAGCCGCCAGCCGCGGCGCGGTAGCCGCTCACGGTCGCCTCCGATCTGGGCGCATAGCGCCTCGACGATGGAGAGGGCCAGGCCGCTCGGCTCCAGCTCTTCATGGCCGCCGTCGCCATCCTGGTATTCCAGCACCCCGTCGGGGCCGCGGCGCCACAGCCCTACGGCGATGGAGCGCGGCGGCGCCTCCTGCTGCAGCGCGGTGGTGATCCATTCATTCAGCATCAGCGCGACCGGCACGCCGATTTCCGAGGCCACGTTCAACGTCTCGCCCTCGACCTGAAGGGCGACTGAATCCGCCAACGGCCCGCCCTCCACCAGATTGACCGCCACCCTGCGCAGCAAATCCAGCAAGTCCACCTCCTCGCCCCGGCGCGCGTGTTGCAAGCCCTGATGCACCAAAGCGACCGTGTTGACCCGGTGCTCCGCCCGGCGCAGCGCGTCCATCACCTCAGCCGGGCCGCGTTCCCGCCCCTGCAGCCGAAGCAGCGAGGCAGCCATCTGCAAATGCCCCGCGACCCGATGATTGACCTCGCGCAGCATTCCCTCGCGCAGGGCCACCCGCTGCTCCTGATTGAGCTCGCGGGCCAGGATCCGCTCCGCCATGTGGCGCATGGGCGAGGCGGGATGCGCGTTCAGCCAGTCGCTCAACCCCTCGGTGCCGGCTGCCGATCATGCGGTCTCTCCGAGCCGGTGGCGCAGCGGCCGCAGCAGCGTAAGCCGCGCTACCAGCAGCACGGCCGCCAAGCCGACCGCGAGGGCCAGGAACACCCAGCCAGTGGCGATCAGGGCGGCCGCCCTGGCGTCAGCCGGGGTGGCGCCCTCCAGATCGAGGGTCACCGCCAGATGGTCGCCGATCCGCGCCACGATGCGGCGGCCGGTCGGCAGCGAGACCGCCACCGCGCCAGCGGCAGGCGGGAAATAAGCCGAGGGTGCGTTGGCAGTGGCACGGCCGTCGCTCAGCGCGATGCGGGTGCCGCGGGAATCCTCCAGAACCGCGGCCAGGGTTGTCGCCGCGGCGAGGCGCAGGGCCTCCACCCGCAGCTCGGCCACCACCCTTCTGCGGTCCGGTCCCGGGCGCTGCAACAGGATGATGCGCTCGGCCGCCGGGTTGTCGGTGCCGATGATCGAAAGCGGGGGCGCGGCGAGGTCTTGAGCGGCGAAGCGCAGGCGCACGCTGGAGGCGCAGGCCACGCCGCCACCAGCCTCGATCAGGGTAAAGCTAGTGACAGCCCCCGGCATCGTCCGCGCGACGCGGTCGAGCTGTGCCCCGCAATCCGCCCGCGCCGCCATGCCCTCGATGAGCGCGAGGCCAATGACCGCCTGGTCCACGCGCGCCAGCACCGTATCCAGTAACCCGGCGAGCCGGCTCGTCTCCGCCTGGGCGAAGGCCAGCCGCAACTCCAGTGCCCGCTGTTGCTGCACCCATAACAGGCCGCCCACGGCGAACAGCGCGGTAAGGGTCGCGGCGACCAAGGCGACGACCAATGGCCTTGAGTAGCGGGCCTGGAACCAACTCAGCATGCACAGGCAACGCTATCTTCGAGATCAGAGTTTCCCCGTAAGGTTAAACTTGCCCCAACCAAACTTTTGTCACCGCTCCGCGTTTACCGGCATCATGTCCATGCCCGAACCCTTCCCCTTCCCGTCCAAGGCGCCGCCGGAATCGCCGCCGCCGCCTGGCCCGGCCGAAGCGCCGCCACCGCCGAGCCGGGAGCCGGCGCAGACGCCACCGCCCATGCACGACCCCGCCAGCGACCCCAGCCCGCAGGAGATTCCACCGATGCCGGCGGGCGACCCGATGCCCGCGCCACCACCGATGGAGGTCTGATGCCGTCCATGCACCCCCTCATTTCGACCGAGCGCGTTCAGGGCACGGATGTCTTCGACGCCGACGGCAACAAGCTGGGCACCGTCCACAGCCTGATGATCGGTAAGCAGGACGGGCTGGTCGCGTACGCAGTGCTGAGCTTCGGCGGATGGATGGGCTTCGGCGGGGAGCTATTCCCGGTGCCGTGGTCTCGGCTGACCTATAGCACCACTTTCGACGGTTACGTCGTGACGGTGCGGGAGACCGAACTGCACGCCGCCCCCAAGTTCCAGGGCGATGCGGACCACCGCTGGAACGACGGTGATTGGCGCGATCAGATCGACCGTTACTATAGCGCATTGAATTGACCCGAGCTGGGAAACCCGGCGCAGCGGCGGACGTTTTCCCGCATTAATTTTTGAAAACGAATAACGCGCATCCAG
>CAXTJY010000543.1:0-3221 GCA_964244395.1 uncultured Rhodovarius sp. | reverse complement strand
CGCCTCGTCCTTGTCCTCGACGGTGGCGATGAACATCGAGGCCCGGAACTTCTCCCAGTGGCCGCTTTCCTCCCACAGCCGCCGGTCGACCAGCTGCGGCGTCTTCACCTCCTGATACCCCGCCGCGTCGAGACGCCGACGCATGTAGTCCTCCACCGTGCGGTACAGCTTCCACCCGGCCGGGTGCCAGAACACCGAGCCCTGCGCTTCCTCCTGCATGTGGAAGAGGTGCATCTCCTTGCCGATACGGCGGTGATCACGCTTTTCGGCCTCCTCCAACATATGCAGGTGGGCGTCCAGCTCCTTCTGGTCGCGCCAGGCGGTGGCGTAGATGCGGCTGAGCATCGCGTTGCGGTGGTCGCCCCGCCAATAGGCGCCGGCCACCTTCATCAGCTTGAAGGCGGTGCCGACAGCCCCCACCGTCGGCGCATGCGGCCCACGACACAGATCGAGCCACTCGCCCTGGCGATAGATGCTGATGGGCACATCCACCGGCAGATCCGAAATTAACTCCGCCTTGTAGGCTTCGCCCTTGTTCGTGAAGAATTCGATGGCCTGCTCGCGCGGCCACACCTCGCGTTCGAACGGCGCGTTGCGGGCGATGATGCGGCGCATCTCCGCCTCGATCACCGGAAAATCCTCCGGCGTGAAAGGCTCGTTCCGGGCGAAGTCGTAGTAGAAGCCGTTCTCGATCGGCGGCCCGATCGTCACCTGCGTGCCGGGGTACAGATTCTGCACCGCCTCCGCCAGCACATGCGCGGCGTCGTGGCGGATGATGTCCAACGCCTCCGGGTCCTTACGCGTGATGAAGCGCAGGCCGGCATCGTGGTCGATGCTTTCCGAGAGGTCTTTCTGCGTGCCGTCCACCACCATCACCAGCGCGGCCTTGGCCAGGCCCGTCCCGATGCTGGCCGCGATGGTGGTGCCCGTCACCGCGCCGTCGAACTGGCGTACGGAACCGTCGGGCAGGGTGATGGCAGGCATGGAAATCCTCTGGTCGAAACGGCCCGGACCATGGGCAGCGGCCCGGTGCCGGTCAAGTCAACGCGGCGCGCCGGGCGGGATGATGTCGATGGCGTCCGTCCCCGGCGCCTGGCGGCCCATCGGCCGGATGTCGATGCGGGTGGCGGGCAGGCCGGCCGCCGCCAGGGTAGCCTTCACCGACAAGGCGCGTTCCAGTGAAAGCCGCCGCGCGAAGGACGGCTCCACCCCCGGTGCCGGGGCCTGGGCGATGATCGTCACCCGGCCCTCGCTGGCCGCCAGGCGTTGGGCTATGGCGGCCAATGTGGGCCGGAAGCCGGGCGGCACGGTCTGCGCGTCGGCCATCAGCAGGATGCGCCAGCCGCCGGTCGCCAGCGGAAGCATGCCCGCCGGTAATGGGATGGGTGGGGGCGGCGGTGGGGGTGGCGGCGCCGGCGGGAGTGCCGGCGGCCCCGGCGTCGCCGGAGGAGTGGCGCGTGGCGGCGCCGGGGCCGGGCGCGCCGTCGGGCGCCCGGCGGCGGCCGGCCGCCTGGGCGGTGCGCGGCGTGGCGCCGGCTGCGCCACCGCCGCACCCGAAATTAGCAGGGCCAGCCAGGCCAGAACCCCGCGCCGGTGCATGCGTTCAGCTCTGGCCGGGTTCGCGCCAAGGCAGGTCGGCCGCGGCGGCCTGCGGTGCCTCCGGGGCGGGCGGCCGCGCATGCGTGCGCGCAAGTTGCGCCCGTCCAGCATCGGCCGCCGCAATGCCCTCGGCGACAACCTCGCGCAGCTTGCCGTGCAGATGCGCGTTGCCGGCCACCACCATCCCTTCCGGATAGGGATCGCCGCCCTCCGGGTCGGTCACGAAGCCGCCGGCCTCGCGCACCATCACCAGCCCGGCGGCGATGTCCCACTTCTTCAGCCCGAGCTCCCAGAATCCCTCGTATCGCCCGGCCGCGACCCAGGCCAGGTCCAGCGCCGCGGCGCCGAAGCGGCGCACTCCCGCCACCTGCGGCATGATCCGTTGCAGCACGCCGACGAATTCCGGCTTGCGCGGGATGGCGCCGAAGGGAATGCCGGTGGCGAAGACCGCTTCCCGCATGTCTCGCCTGGCGCTCACCCGAAGCCGCTTGTCGTTGAGGAAAGCGCCAGAGCCCTTCTCGGCCCAGAACAGCTCGTCCGAAGCCGGGTTGTAGATGACGCCAGCGACGATCTCGCTTTCAGTCTCCGATACCCGCTTCTCAATGCCGACGGAAATCGCCCAATGCGGGATGCCGTGCAGGAAGTTGGTGGTACCGTCGAGCGGATCGACCACCCAGCGCCACTCCCAATCCTTGTCGCCGGACTCGCCGCTTTCCTCCATCAGAAAGGCAAAGCCGGGGCGGGCCGCACCCAGCTCCTCGCGCAAGGTCTGCTCGGCCCGGATATCAGCCTGGCTGACGAAGTCGCCAGGGCCCTTCACGCTCACCTGCAACTGCTCGACCTCACCGAAGTCGCGCAGCAGCCGGCGCCCTGCCTTGCGGGCGGCGGCGACCACCACGTTCAGTTGCGGCGAAAGGCGGGCCGCACCGCCGGTGGGGCGCGTCGGCGCCCGCGGCGCCAGTTCCACCGGCGTACCGCGCGGTGCCTTGGGCTTGCGCACCGGCCTGGGCTCCTCGGGCCGCGGCGCAGGCGGATTGGCCAGCGACAGCCTGGCCGGCTTCTCGGCCGCCTCGGGCGGCGTTCCGTCGCCTTCGGGCGGCGTGTCGCTCACCCCTTCGCACGCTCCAGATAGGAGGCGTCCTCGGTGCGGACGACGATCTTCTCGCCGGCGGTGATGAAGGGTGGCACCATGGTCTTCACGCCATTGGCCAGCAGCGCCGGCTTATAGCTGGAGCTGGCGGTCTGCCCCTTCACCACAGGGTCGGCTTCCATGATCTCCAGCACCACCGTCTCCGGCAGGTCCATCGAGACCGGGTCGCCCTCGATCAGCCGAACGTTGACGACCATGTTCTCGACCAGGAAGGGCAGCCGGTCGCCCAAAATTTCGCGGGGTACCGTGGTTTGCTCATAGGTCTCGGGGTCCATCAGCACCAGGTTTTCGCCCTCGGCGTAGGAAAAGGCGAATTCCTTGTCCTCGGTCTGCAACCGCTCGACGGTGTCGGCGGTGCGCCAGCGCTGATCCTTCTTCGATCCCGTCTTGATGTTGCGCATGTCCACCTGAATGATCGCGTTTCCCTTGCCGGGAATCATGATGTTCTGCTTCAGGATGGTGTAGCGCTGGC
>CAXTJY010000542.1:2313-3228 GCA_964244395.1 uncultured Rhodovarius sp. | reverse complement strand
CGGTGCGTCTGCTGGACGCCGGCGTCTCGGGCGACACCACCGCCGGCGGCCTGGCCCGCATCGAGTGGTCGCTGGCGGAGAATCCGCAGGCGGCCGTGGTGGCGCTGGGCGGCAACGACGGGCTGCGCGGACTGCCGCCCGCCACCAGCCGCGCCAACCTGGCAGGCATTCTGGACCGGCTGGCCGCCCGCCGTATCCCCACCCTCCTGGCCGGCATGCTGGCACCGCCCAATCTGGGCGCTGATTACGGCCGCGAATTCGCCGCCATCTATACCAGCCTGGCAGCCGAACGGCCCACGGTCCTGCTCTACCCCTTTCTGCTGGAAGGCGTCGCCGCCGCCCCCGCGCTCAACCAGCCCGACGGCATCCACCCCAACCCCGCCGGCGTGGCCGAGTTGGTGCGTCGCCTGCTGCCTGTCACACAAACCCTGCTGGACCGCATCCAGCCCTGACGGGCAGAATAGCCGCGAATCGGTGGGAGCCCCCTTGCATGCCCCTGCGTCTCTTCGTCGCCCTCGCACTGCCGGGCGAACTGACCGAGCAAATCCAAGCCATCGCCATGGGCATTCCCGGCGCCCGTTGGATCCGCCCCGACAACTACCACCTCACCCTCCGTTTCATCGGCGAGGTGCAGAACTGGCAGGCGGAGGAGGTCGACGAGGCCCTGGCGGGCATCCGCGCCCGGCCCTTCGACCTGTCGCTGCACGGCCTCGGCACCTTCGAGAAGCAGGGCCGCATCCAATCCCTGCACGTCACCGCCGAGCGGAACGACGCGCTGACCCATCTGCAGAACAAGATCGAGACCGCGCTGCAACGCGTGGGCATGCCGCGGGAGCGAAAACGCTTCACCCCGCATGTTACCCTGGCGCGGACCGACGCGGTGTTGACGGGCGTGCTCGGGATGACGGCCGCGCG
>CAXTJY010000542.1:0-2303 GCA_964244395.1 uncultured Rhodovarius sp. | reverse complement strand
CCGGTGCGGGTGGAGAGCTTCGTGCTGTTCTCCTCGCTGCTGGGCAAGGAATGCGCGCATTACGTGCCCGAGGTGGAGTACGAGCTGGCGGCTTGAGGCGGCTGCCCATCCCCGGTAAGGCCAAAGCGGTGAGACGCATTCCCGCCCCAATCGCGCGGTTGCTGGCCCTGGTGCTGCTGTTTCAGGCGGTGCTGGCCCCGGCCCTGTGCGTGGGCAGCGCGCAAGGCGCGTCGATCGCCATGGAATTGTGCAGTGGCGAGTCCATGCGGCTCGACCTGGGCGGCGACGCGCCCGCGGCCGCGCATGGCGGCTTCTGCGCCATCTGCGCCGGCCTGCCGCAGGCCGCGGAGGCACCCACGCCAATCCTGCCCACGCCCGTCTGGCTTGCGTTGGCGCCCCCCTGGCCCCCGGGCCGGGACGCCGCCATCGCCACCCAGGCGCGCGCGCCGCCGCAACAGCCGAGAGCACCCCCCATCCAGGGCTGAACCCCACTCCGTTCAACCTTGTCCGATGGAAATCCCATGTCATTGTTTTCACGCGCCGTTTCGGCGCGATCCTCCCGCGCTCTGCGGGTGAGGTTCTCTGACACCGTCCCAGCATGGCCTCTCGACTCTGGTCCGTCGCGCTCTGCCGGTGCCGTCCCGGCCTGGCTTTGGCGCGCCGCCCCGGTATGCCTGCTGGCGTGGCCCGCCTTCGCGCAGGACCCTGGGACCCTGCCGCCACTGACGGTCACGGCCGACCGCGAGCGGCTTGCCGTCCAGTCCAACGAGGCTGCCCGCATCCGCCTCTGGTCCTCGCCCGGCGCCAACACCGTGGTGCCGGCCAGCGAGTTCCAGGAACGCGCCGGCGCCTCCACCATCCGCGACATCCTGGAGTTCACCCCCGGCGTCTTCGCCCAGCCCAAATGGGGCGAGGATGCCCGCCTCTCCATCCGCGGCTCCGGCCTCGCCCGCAACTTCCACCTGCGCGGCATCCGGGTGCTGCAGGACGGCATTCCGTTCAATCAGGCCGACGGCAGCGGCGACATCCAGGAGATCGATCCGCTGGCCTATCAGCGCGTCGAGGTCTTTCGCGGCGCCAACGCCTTCACCCTGGGCGCCAACACGCTGGGCGGCGCCATCAACTTCGTCACCAACACCGGCAGTTCGGCGCCCGGCGGGCAGGCCCGGCTGGAAGGCGGCAGCTTCGGATTCCTGCGCGCCCAGGGCAGCTACGGCATCTCGGCCGGGCCGTATGAGGGCTACTTCAGCGCCACCCACACGCAGCAGAACGGCTTCCGCCAGCAAAGCGCCGGCCAGGCCGACCGGGTGAACGCCAACGGCATCTACCGCTGGGCCGACAATGCCGAGACGCGGATCATCGTCAGCACCAACAATATCTGGCAGCAGATCCCAGGCGCCGTGACGCGCGAGGGTGCGCTGCGCAGCCCGCGCACGCCCAACGCCACCAACGAGCGGCTGAACTACCAGCGCAACATCAACACCGTCCGCCTCGGCTCCATCACCGCCATCCAGGCGACGCCGGAGCTGCGTGTCGAGTTCGGCGGCAGTGTGGTCGATCGGCGCCTGTATCACCCGATTTTCGAGCTGGTGCGGAACCAGACGGTGGATGTGAACCTGTTCGCCCGCGGGGTGTGGGACGGCCAGGTGTTCGGCCTGCGCAACCGCGCCAGCTTCGGCGTCAATTTCGCCGAGGGCACCATCCGCAACCTGCGCTTCGTCAACCTACGGGGTATCCAGGGCAACCGGACCTACGATTCGGATGACTTCGCCCGCACCACCGATGGCTACATCGAAAACGCGCTTTACGTGCTGCCGCGCCTGGCGGTGGTGGCCGGGCTGTCCGGCGGGCAAGCCTATCGCTCCAGCCGCAACAACCTCAACCAGGCGCTGAGCGGCGCCGGCAACTGGTCCTGGGTCAACCCGCGCCTGGGTGTGCTGTACGAGGCGACGCCCACCGTACAGGGCTTCGCTAACCTTTCCTGGTCCACGGAGCCGCCGACGCTGTCGGACCTGGTCGCCCTGGTCCCCTTCGGCGGCTTCTCGCGCCTGTCCGAACAGCGCGCCTACACCGCCGAGATCGGCACCCGTGGCCGGCATGGCCGGGTGGAGTGGGAGGTCGCGGCCTACCGTTCCTGGCTCCGCCGCGAAATCCAGCTCCTGGCCGGGCCGATCTCCGGCACCACGCTCGCGCAGAATGTGGGCCGCACCATCCATCAGGGAATCGAGGCGGCACTGACCTACCGGGTGGCCGAGAACAGCCTCGCCGCCGGTGACAGCCTGACCGCCCGTGCCGCCTGGACG
>CAXTJY010000541.1:0-3241 GCA_964244395.1 uncultured Rhodovarius sp. | reverse complement strand
ACGCATTTGCTGGTAGACCCCAGCCCGGCGCAGATCGCCGAGATGACCATCCTGGCCGCCGCGCAGATTCGCGAATTCGGCATCACGCCACGCGCCGCGCTGCTCAGCCATTCCAGTTTCGGCAACAGCCAAGCCGTGGGTGCGAAGAAGATGCGCGACGCGCTGCGGCTGATCCGCGCCCAGGCGCCGGAGCTGGAGGTGGATGGCGAGATGCACGCCGATGCCGCCCTTGTACCTGCCATCCTGAAGCGCGCCGTGCCGAGCAGCACGCTGACCGAGACCGCCAACCTGCTGGTGATGCCGAACCTGGACGCGGCCAACATCGCCTACAACCTGTTGAAGGCGGCGGCGGATGGCTTGCAGGTCGGCCCACTGCTGTTGGGCATGGCCAAGCCCATCGAGGTACTGGTGCCCAGCGTGACCGCACGCGGCATCGTCAACGTGACGGCGGCGGCGGTGGCGCAGGCGAATGGCTGGAAGGGGCCGGCGGCACAGGGCTTGCAGACCGCCGAGGGATGATCTCCGACCCGCTGCGCCTGGCCATCGCACCCGCCCATGTCTGGCGCGACACGCCGCCGCCCGATGGCGGCTCGGTGCTGATGGACGATGCGGCGATGCCCATCGCCGGCCACGTCACCTTCGACGAGGCGGTGCGGGCGCTGAACCCGCTGCACCATATTCCCATCGTGGGCACAATCTACCGGGCGGCGACGGGCGAGACGATCCAGCCCGCCTTCCGGGTGCTGGGCGGCTTCGCCACCGGCGGGCCGCTGGGCGCGATCACCGCGGCGATCTCCGCGTTGGTGGAGGAGACCCGGCCGGGGGACCGGATCCGCGCCACCCTGGCCGGGCAGGCGGACCCCGGCATGGCGCCGGCGACGCAGCATTGGGCGCTGGCCACGACCCCCGCCGAGGCCACCGCCGCCTATCGCCGCTGGACAGCGCCGGCGGAGGCGAATAGCGCGGTGGCGTGAACCCGGCGGAACCAACCTCTCTGGCCTCGATGCGGCCGGTCGCCATCCCTCGGTTCGATGCCGGTGGACCGCCGCGTCGCTGCGGCGCCGATGGATACCGCGCGTGATCGCGCCCGATGCCACCGCGCTGGTCACGCCCGATGGCCTGCTGCGCTTCCGCGACCAAACTTTGCGCTGCGCCCTGGGGCGGGGTGGCGTCAGCGCCCGCAAGGCGGAAGGCGACGGCGCCACCCCCGCCGGCCTGCTGCGGTTGGAGCGCGTGCTGTACCGTGCCGATCGCGGCGCCCGCCCGACGGCGGTGGTGCCCATGGAGCCGCTGGCGCCCCACGATGGCTGGTGCGACGACCCCACCCATGCCGATTACAACCGCCCCGTCACCCTGCCGCATCCGGCGCGGCACGAAGCACTGTGGCGCGACGACGCGGTGTACGATGTGATCGGCGTGCTGGACTGGAACCGGGCGCCGGTGCTGCGCGACCGTGGCAGCGCCATCTTCCTGCACTTGGCCCGCCCTGGCCTGCCGCCGACCGAGGGCTGCGTGGCGCTGCCGGAGGACGTCTTGCGCGGGCTGCTGGCGGCCGGGCTGCGGGCGATTCAGGTCGCGCCGTAATCCCTGGCGCCGAAAATCGCACTCCCCACCCGCACATGCGTCGCTCCCTCGGCAATGGCCGTCTCGAAATCGCCGCTCATTCCCATCGACAGCACGCCCAGCCCGTGCCGCGCGGCGCATTCCGCCAGCCAGGCGAAATGCGGCCGTGGGTCGCCCTCGGCGGGCGGGATGCACATCAGCCCGGTGACGGGCAGGCCCAGCTCGTCCCGCGCCAGGCGCAGCAGGGCGTCGGCCTCGGCGCGCGGCACGCCGGATTTTTGCGGCTCGTCGCCGGTGTTGACCTGGACCAGCAGGTCGGGCCGGCGACCCTCCTTGCGTATCGCGGCCGCGATGGCGGTGGCGAGCTTCGGTCGGTCGAGGCTTTCGATCACGTCGGCGATCCGGACCGCCTCCTCCGCCTTGTTGGTCTGCAAGCCGCCGATGATGTGCAGGCGCATGGTGGGATGGGCCGGGCGCAGGGCGGGGAACTTGCCGGCGGCCTCCTGCACCCGGTTCTCGCCGAAGAGCAGCTGCCCCGCCGCCAGGGCTTCCTCCAGGGCGTCCGCTGGGTGGGTCTTGGAGACGGCGACCAGGGCCACGCTGCCCGCCGTGCGGTTGGCGCGGGCCGTGGCTTCGGCGATCCTGTCCTGCACGTGGATCAAGGCGTCTGAGATGCTCATGGCGGGACGAAATAGTCCAAGGCGGGTGCCGCGCCTATGGCTGCTGAGCGACCCGGCGCGGCTGCCCGACCCGAGCGAGGCCGCGATGCGACTGCCACGCGGGTCCGCCGTGCTGGCGCGCGGCATGGCCTGGACGGCGCTGCGCGCCCTCGCGGCGCTGTGCCGGCGGCGGGGGCTGGTGCTGTTCGTCGCCGGCGATGGCCGCGCGGCACTGCGACTGCGGGCCGGGCTGCACGTACCGGAGCGCGGAGCGACGGGGCTGCTGCCGTTCCTGCTCGGCCGTGGGCCGATGAGCCTGGCGGTGCATGGCCGGGTTGGCCTGGCGCGCGGGCGGCGGTTGCGGGGGGATGTAGCGTTGATCTCGCCGATCTTCGCCACCGCCAGCCACCCAGGCGCCCGGCCGTTGGGCGTGGCGGCCTGGTCTGGCTTGGCGCGCGCGGCCGGCCGGCCGGCGGTGGCCTTGGGTGGGGTGACGGCGCGTTCGAGATTGCCGAAGACCGCCATTGGGTGGGCAGCCATAGGCGCGCTCGCTGCTAGCTGAGGACCTGCAAGTTCGAAACACATCCGCACACTGTGACGATGGCGCTGGCCTCGATTCTGTGGTCGGGACGGCGAAGAAAAAAGAGGGTTACCTGCCACGCGATCAGCGATCCTTCGGCGGAACGGACCGGCCAAACCCTGCGATTCATAGAAGGAGGGAGTGAGGCGTCGACGCCGTCGATCGTGTTGGACACAGACTCCCCCGAACGGGTGCGCCTGTGTCGCAGAAGCCTGTGGACGGCTCCATCCTCCGAAATGGTCGCCCCGGTGCGGTTGGGCATCGGGATCTGGAGGGGATGTCGACCTCCTGCAGCAGGGAGGCCACGCCGAAAAACATCAGCCCGAACCAGACAAGTGACAAAATGGTCAGCCGTTCTGCCACTTCGCGCGCCCTTGAAAACGGCGGATCAGCCAAACTTCCAAAAACGAAGGGAGGGGCCTGGGGAGGGAACAGTTTT
>CAXTJY010000540.1:2294-3264 GCA_964244395.1 uncultured Rhodovarius sp. | reverse complement strand
CTGCTCGACAACGCGCTGAAGTTCTCGCCCCCGGGAGGCGCGATCCGGCTCGAGGCGGTGGTCGAGGGCGACCTCGCCTGCGTCGTGGTGGCCGACCGCGGGCCGGGCATGGCGCCCGCCGACCGTGCCAGCGCCGTCCGGCGGTTCTTCCGCGCCGAGAGCGCCCGCAGCACGCCGGGCTCGGGGCTCGGCCTCGCGCTGGTGCAGGCCGTGGCGGTGCTGCACGGCGGCTCGTTCCGCCTGGAGGACAACGCGCCCGGGCTGCGCGCCGTGCTCCGCCTGGCACCGGCCCGAGCCGAACCGGGCCGCCGCCCGCCCGGTCCCGGGGCGGAGCGCGCCGAGGTGGACGCCTCTTCATCCCCGGCCCAGCCGCCCGCGACCATGCCGGTCGCATGAGGGTCGGGATGCGTCTGCCCGTCTTCCTTGCCGCCGCTGGACTCGTCGCCGGCGCCGGAGTGGCCCTCGGCCAACCCGCGCCGACCTCCGGCACGGTGGAGACCGAGGCCAACCCCATGCTCAGCGACCGGATGCCCTATTGCGAGAGCCTGATCCGCGAGGTGGCGACCTGGCAGGGCGTGGTGCGCACGCCGCACCTGGAGGCCGACAACCTGGCGGTCGAAGGCGCCCGCATGTGCAGGATCGGCCATGTCCGCCAGGGCGTGCGCCGGCTGCGCTTCGCCGGCGAGGCGACGCATCACGGCCTGGCCGGCACGGCGGGCGGGGCGTGGGAAGAAGGGATACGGGCGGTGCGGTCGCTTTTGAGTTGAAGAGGCAGCCGCCGGCCGCGATCGCCACACTGGACAAGCCGGCCCCCGCTTGATGCACTCCCCTGCAAATCAGGAGGAACATCATGCGTATCACACGCCGCGCTGCCGGCGGGCTGGCTCTGGCCGCCCCGGCCTTGGCCCAGACCCGTGGCGACCCGCGCATCCTACGGGTCAAACTGTTCGGCGATCTGCGCAGCCTCGAT
>CAXTJY010000540.1:0-2284 GCA_964244395.1 uncultured Rhodovarius sp. | reverse complement strand
GTTCATCAGCCCCGAATACATGGCCCGCAACCATGGCTACATGGTCTACGACACGTTGTTCGCGTTGGATTCCCGGCTGCGGCCGCAGCCGCAGATGGTGGCCGAGCACAGCACCAGCGCCGATGGCCTGACCTGGGATTTTTCGTTGCGCGATGGGCTGCGCTTCCATGACGGCGCGCCGGTCACCTCCGAGGATGTCGTCGCCAGCCTGCGCCGCTGGGCGATCCGCGACGGGCACGGCGCGCAAATGCTGGGCGAGGGCAGCCGGCTGGAGGCGCTGGATGCCAGGCGGTTCCGGCTGACCCTGGCGCGCCCCTGGGGCCTGGTCCTGGATGCGCTGGCCAAGCCCTCCGGCCTGCCGGCCTTCATCATGCCGGCACGGGTGGCGGCGACGCCGATCACCACGCCCATCACCGACGCCACCGGCAGCGGCCCGTTCATGCTTCGCCCCGACGACTGGCGGCTGGGCGACCGCACGACGTATCGTCGCAACCCCGAATACGTGCCGCGATCGGAGCCGCCGGACGGGTTGGCCGGCGCCAAGCACACGCCCACGGAGCGGGTGGAATGGGTGGTGCTGCCGGACGCGTCGAACGCGCTGAACGCCTTGCAGACCGGTGAGCTGGACATCTTCGAGGAGCTGCCGCCGGACCTGTTCCCCGTGGTGAGCCGCAACCGCAACCTGCGGCTGGCGGCGCAGGACAATGCCGGGGTGCAGCCGATTTTTCGGATGAACCACGCGGTGCCCCCCTTCGACAACATCCGCCTGCGCCAGGCCATGCGGCTGCTGGTGGACCCTGCCGAGATGATGCCGGCCTACATGCCGGACCCGGAGCGGTGGAACGACGCCAGGAGCTTCTTCCCTGCCGCCTCGCCGGTGCACACCAGCGCGGGCTGGCCGGTGCCGAACCTGGACGCGGCGCGCGCCGCGGTGCGCGCCAGCGGCTATGACGGCACGCCGGTGGTGGTGCTGGACGCGCAGGACAGCGCGATCAGCAGCACCTTCGCCCGCGTCTCGGCCGACCGGATGCGCCGCGCCGGGCTGAACGTGGATTTGCAGGCGATGGACTGGGCGACGCTGGTAACGCGCCGGCTATCGAAGAACCCGGTGGCGCAGGGCGGGTGGAGCCTGTTCTGCTCGGCCCCCGCGGCGGTGGATCTGATGGAGCCGGTGAGCCATATCGCGCTGCGCGCCGCCGGGGCGCGAACGGCGCTGCCGGGATGGCCTGAGGATGCCGAACTGGAAAGGCTGCGCGATGCCTATCCCGCGGCGCGGACGCTGGAGGAGCGGCGGGCCCTGGCGGCACAGGTGCAGGCGCGGGCGCTGGAGGTGGTGCCCTACATGCCGATCGGGATGATGAGCCTGGTTCGGGGGTGCTCGGCCCGGCTCTCGGGCATTCTGGAAGCGGCGGTGCCGGTGTATTGGAACATCGCCAAGGGGTAAGCGGCCGCTCGGGCCGCGGACGGCCAGTGCCACAGGCTGAGTTGGTGAAGGATGGTACACCCCACCTCGCGGAGATGGCCATGCCGGAAGTGGGATTGCCCCTGGGGCGGGTGGCGGCAGCGCACCCGCCATCTCGCGTGATGCTATTCCGGCGCGATCCGCAGCGCCCTCACCAACGGTCGAAGCGACGCCACCTGGGCATGCACCACGCCCGCGAACTCAGCCGACGAATTACCCCCGGGGTCGGCCCCCAGCTCATCCACCCGCGCCGCCAAGGCGGGATGGCGGGCGGCGGCGGCGATTTCCGCCTGCAGGCGCAGCAACACCGGCTCCGGCGTGCGGGCCGGGGCGAAGAATCCATTCCAGCCCAGCAGCTCGGCGTTGGGGAAGCCCTGCTCGCGCACCGTCGCGACATCCGGCAGCAGGCGGTTGCGAGTCGGCGAGCGCATGCCGATGGCACGCACCGTGCCGGCGCGCACGTGCGGGATGCCGGAGGAAAGCTGATCGCCGCCGAACGACACTCGGCCGGCGATGAGGTCCTGCATCAGCGGCGCGGTACCGCGGAAGGGGATGTGCTCCATCTCGAACTGCCCATCACGGCGCAGCACTTCGCCGGTCAGGTGGCCGGCGCTGCCGGGGCCGGTGCTGCCGTAGAAGGGCGGGCTGGGCTGCGCCTTCGCCCAGGCGATGAATTCGGGGATGGTGGCCGCCGGCACCGAGGGGTGGACCAGCAGCACGGTGGGGACCAGGGCGCCCAGGCTGATGGCGGCGAAGTCGCGCTCGATGGAATGCGGGGCGCGATTGTTGAACTCCAGCACCGCCGTGGTCGCCGAGAAGGTG
>CAXTJY010000539.1:3038-3306 GCA_964244395.1 uncultured Rhodovarius sp. | reverse complement strand
CCAGACCCGCTGCGTCGCAGCTCCCGCATCCTCCCGGTAGCGGAAACGGTCGGCCCGGCTGCCGTCGTCGCGCCACGCCGGGCGGCCCAGGGTGCGGGGCAGGACGAGGGCGACGAAGCGGGTGTCCTCCCGCGCCGCCAGGCTGCGCCAGCGGGTCCGCTCCGGCGCGCGCAGCACTTCGGCCAGGGACATGGTGGTGCCGGCGCCGTGGAATTCGTCCAGCCCCAGCAGCGCTGGCGCCGCCGGCAGCACGATGGGGCAGAAGGCC
>CAXTJY010000539.1:0-3028 GCA_964244395.1 uncultured Rhodovarius sp. | reverse complement strand
TCGCGCTGTTCGGCGCCGCCGCCTGGGCGCTCAACCGGCTGAACGCCGACTCCGAGCTGGTGGTGATGAGCGCGTCCGGCGTCGGTCCCGGCTGGCTGATGGCCCTGGGTGGATTTCGTAATCCGCCGCCAGCATGCCGAAGGGCTCGCCGCCGGGGGTGCCGAACTCCTCCTCATAAACCATGCGGAACATGTGCGACTGGTCGAACTCGGAGGCGCGCTCCAGGTCGCGGGCCAACTCGGCCCAGCGCAGCACCAGCAGCCGCACCTTCACCAGCCGGTCCTGCACGAAGCCATCCACCAACCAGGCCAAGCCGCGCCAGGAGCCTTCCAGCCGGCGCAGCCGCTCGTGATGCAGGATAGCGTCGAGCTGGCGCGCAATCATCCGGTCCAGCGCGGCGATGTCGCGATCCAGCGCTTCCTCCAGCAGGTCGCGGGTGGCGGGCAGCGCGCCGCCTAGCCAGGCGCGCAGCACCGCGGCCGGCTCCCGCTCGGTCACGAACTCCGCCACCTCGCGCGCCGGCGCGCCCTGGGAGAAGAATCGGCCCGCCAGCACCGTGTCGCGCAGCGTGGACATGTCAGCGCTGATGGGACGTCGCGCAACCGTCGGGAGATGGCCGGGTCAAGCCCGGCCATGACGGGGGTGTGGCGACATTCACCGGAATGCCGCCATCAGGCCTTCTGCGGAATGCGCGCGACCATCCGCATCGACGTCGTCAGCTCCTCCATCTGCAGCCACGGCCGCAGATAGGCCACCGCGTTGTAGGAGCCCGGTTTGCCGGGAATTTCCTTCACCTCAACCTTCGCTTCGCGAAGCGGGTATTTGGCGCGGCTTTCCTGACCGGCGCCCTCGATCGGGTTCACGTAGTTCTGGATCCACCGGTTCAGCCACTGCTCGCAGTCGCTGGCCTCCATGAAGGAGCCGATCTTGTCGCGCGCCATCACCTTGAGGAAATGCGCGAAACGCGACGTCGCCATGATGTAGGGCAGGCGGGCGGAGATGGCGGCGTTGGCCGTCGCTTCCGGCCGGTCATACTTCTTCGGCTTCTGCGTCGTCTGCGCACCGAAGAAGACCGAGTAGTCGGTGTTCTTGTAGTGGCACAGCGGCAGGAAGCCGTTGTTGGACAGCTCCGCCTCGCGCCGGTCCGTGATGCCGATCTCGGTCGGGCACTTGGTGTCCAGGTCGCCGTCGTCCGAGGTGAAGACGTGGGTCGGCAGATTGGTCACCATGCCGCCGCCCTCGGCGCCGCGGATGGCGGTGCACCAGCCATACTGCGCGAAGGCGTCGGTCAGCCGGGTGGCGTGCACATAGGCCGCGTTCATCCAGCAGTATTCGTTGTGCTCCATCGCCTTGGCAGTGCCGTCGACATTGAACGGCGCCTCCTCATAGGCGAATTCGTCGATCGGCTTGGTCTTCTCGCCATACGGCAGCCGGGCGATGACACGCGGCAGGACGAGGGTGACGAACCGGCTGTCCTCGCTGTCGCGGAAGCTGCGCCACTTCGCGTATTCCTGCGTCTCGAAGATCTTGGTGAGGTCGCGCGGCTTGGACAGCTCCCGGTAGTCGGTGAAGCCGAACATGCCAGGGCCCGCGGCCGAGATGAATGGAGCAAAGCCGGCGGCAGCGACGTTCGACATCAGCCGCAGCGTCTCGACATCATCGGGGTGGTTCGACCACTCGTAATCACCGATCAGCGCGCCGTAGGGCTCGCCGCCCGGGGTACCGAACTCGTTCTCGTAGATCTTCTTGAACAGGCCGGACTGGTCGAACTCGACGGCGCGCGTCAGGTCCCGGTTCAGCTCGCGCTTGCTGGCCTGCAGCAGCCGGATCTTCAGGCTGGTGCCGGTCTCGCTATTCATCACCAGGTGGTTGAGCCCGCGCCAGGAGCCTTCCAGCTTGAGGAATTTCTCATGGTGGATGATCGCGTTCAGCTGGGTGGACAGCTTCTGGTCGATCGCCGCGATGGCGCGGCTGAAGGTCTGCGTCAGGTTCTTGCTGTAGGTGACGGTGCCTTTCAGCGCCTCTTCCGTCAGCGCCTTGATCAGGTCCTGCGCGCGGTCCTTCTCGGTCTGCCGCGTGGCGCCGATCACCTGGTCCAGGAAGGAAAGGCCGCCCTCCTCCGTCGTCGTGGCGCCGGCGGCGCCGGTCTGCGTTGCGCTCATGGCTCAGGCCCCTTCCTTGCCAAGTCCGAGCTCATCGGACAGGGATTTCAGCTTCGCCTCGTCCTGCAGCACCTCGTCCAGCAGCTCTTCCAGCTTGTCGGAGTTGTCCACCTTGCTCATCAGGTCGCGCAGCTTGGCGCGGGTATCGAGCAGAGCCTTCAGCGCCGGCACCTGCTCGGCCACCTTCGCCGGCTCGAAATCGTCCATGCTCTTGAACTTCAGGTTCACGCCCATTTCGCTGCCGTCGCCGGCCAAGGTGTTCTCGACCTTCATGTTGAGGCCCGGCGCCACGCGCGCCATGACGTCGTTGAAGTTGTCGCGGTCGATCTGGGTGAACTTGCGCTCCGCCAAGGGCTTCAAAGGCTCGGTTGGGTCACCGGCAAAATCGCCCATCACGCCGACGATGAAGGGCAACTCGCGCTCGATGGCGGCGCCCTCGGTCTCGACGTCGTAGGTGATGTGGACGCGCGGCTTGCGCACGCGGTTCAGCTTATCATGCACGCTGGCCATGGCTTCTCCCCTGGCGCCGACGCGCCCAATCCCGTTGATCCACTCGCGGTAACAGACTTCCGGTAAACGAAAGCTTACTCGAAAACCACGCTAGGTCAGCAGCAAATCGGCCGTCAACGCAAGCATGCCCGTTCGGTGTCATCACTTATTCGCTGGCGTCCATCGCATTCGGCCGGATGCCCAGCGCCGTCAGCATAGCCGTGCGGGCGGTGTCATCCTGCATAACCTCCGTCAGCAGTTCGGGCAGCGTCATCCGGCCGCGGCGGGCGGCGTCGGCCAGGGTGTAGGCCAGGAAGGAATGCGGCTCCGATTTCTGGAAGAAGCTTGCCAACTGCTCCAGTGTGCGCAGCGCGCCT
>CAXTJY010000538.1:667-3314 GCA_964244395.1 uncultured Rhodovarius sp. | reverse complement strand
ACTGTCCGCCATCACCCGCCCGATCCCCCCGGCGCCCGCGGTGATCGCGACCCGCAGCCCCGAAAGGTCCAGCGGGATGGGGCTTGTCGCAGCCAGGCTCATGCGTCGCGGTCTCCTCGGTTTCCCGCTACGCTAGGCGCAGGGAGCACCGAATGGAACTCGACTTCAGCGTCGTCACCGACTTCATCGCCGCCCATCGCGCCTGGGCGATCCCTCTGATCTTCCTCGTCAGCTTCGGCGAGAGCTTCGCCTTCCTGAGCCTCGTCGTCCCCGGGACCACCATCCTCGCCGCCTGCGGCGCCCTGGTGCCCGGCGGCACGCTGTCCATCTGGCCGCTGCTCGCCGGCGCCATCCCGGGGGCGGTGCTGGGCGACGGCATCTCCTACTGGCTCGGCCGCCGCTACGGCCCGGCCATCACCGGGTGCTGGCCGATGTCCCGCCACCCCGGCATGGTCGCGAAGGGCGAGGCCTTCCTGCAGCGCCACGGCACCGCGAGCGTCGCGATCGGACGCTTCTTCGGCCCGGTCCGCGCCGTGATCCCGCTGGTGGCCGGCATGGCGCGCATGGACCGCCGGGCCTTCTGGATCGCGAACGTCGCATCCGCCATCGTGTGGGCCCCCGCCGTCATGCTGCCGGGCGCGCTGCTCGGGTGGCTGGCCGAAACCGCGGACGCGCCGACGTGGTGGCTGCTGAGCGCCGCGGTTGCGGTGGCGGCACTGGCCGCGGCCCTGGTGCTAGTCCGCCGGCGGCAAGCCCGGGCGTGAGCGCGAAACCACGAACCACAGCACCAGCGAGGCGACCGCCAGCACCGCCATGACCACCGTCATGCCGGAAGGCCCGATGTAGGGCATCAGCACGGCGACGATGGCGCTGGACAGCGCCCCGGTCAGGATCTGCATCACGCCCACCGCCGCCGCGGCCGTCCCCGCCTGCTCGCGCATCGGCTCCAGCGCCATGTGCTGCGCGTTGGGCGCCGTCATGCCGCGGCAGAACAGGTTCAACAGCAGAAGCGGCAGCAGCGCGACGACCGAGGCCACATCGATCGCCAGCAGCAGCGCGAGCGTGACCGCGGATGCGGCCGCCATGACCAGGCTGACCCATAGCAGGCCGCGCGGCCCCACGCCCATGCTCGCGCTGCGACCGCTCACCCAGGCGCCCGCCGTCAGCGCGGCCGCGGTGCCGGCAAAGAACAGGCCATACCCGGAGGGCGTGAGATGCAGGTTGCCCATCAGCACCTGCGGCGATCCGGCGATGTAGGCGAACATCGCCCCGAAGCTCAGCGCGTTCACAGCCGCCAGCCCGACGAAGCGGCGGTCGCCCAGCACCCGCCGGTATGCGGCGAACAGCATCGTCGGCGCATGGCCGGGGCTGACGATGCGGCTCTCTGCGACGCCCACCGCGACGGCGGCGAGCAACAGCACGCTGCTGCTGGCGAGGATGACGTAGACCGGTCGCCAGCCGCCTACCTCCAGCACCCACGCCCCCAGGGCCGGGGCGAGCATGGGCGCGAGCCCGAACACGACCGTCACGTAGGACCGCTTCGCCCTGGCCGCGTCGCCTTCGAACAGGTCGCGGATCATCGTGAACGCCAGCACGGCGCACGCCCCGGCCGCGATCCCCTGCACCAGCCGCCACGCCACCAGTGCCTCCGCCGATCCGGCAAGCGCACAGCCGATGGCGGCGGCCGTGTAGCCGGCCAGCCCGCACAGCAGCACCGGCCGCCTGCCATGGCGGTCCGACATCGGACCGGCGCCGAACTGCCCCAACGCGAATCCGACCATGAACAGCGTGATGGTCAGCCCAACCGTCCGGGACGACGCCAGAAGCTGTCCCTGGATCGCGAGGAGGCTGGGCTGGCTGATGTCGATCGACAGGGTCGGCAGCGCCGCCAGCAGGCCGAGCACGACGGTGAAGCGGAACGTTTCCGGCCGGATCAGCAGGTTGTTCATCGAGGCGGCAGACTTCTGGCCGCCGGACGGCTGAAATGCGCCACGCGGTGCGTGCTGGGGCCGGGCTGGGCCCGATGCGGAGGTGAGCCGATTCGGCCCGAGAGGGATGTGATTGGCATAGCGTGCCGCAGTCGTAATGGACCGCCCGGATCGCGGTCAAGACAGTGTGAAGGCCAAAGCTGTCTGGAATAGTTGTCCCTTTCTTGGCTATCTGTCACCCGTTGTCAAAATCAAACAATCCAGTCGATCTCCCGATATATTCTGACCATCCAGCCTGCGTTTCGGCCGTCTTGAGGTGGACAACACGGCGTTTGGTGAGAAAAACGGAACTTCGTATCTCTAGTTTTCGAGACAACGGATAAAAAAACCGTCAAGACTCGTCAAGATCATTCAATTTCGAGATCGTCAGGTTCATGCACTCGGAACGCAAGGGCAATCGTTTCCAAGCGAAACCGTTGATAAGCAGCGCGGCGCCCCTTATGAACATAAAGCGAGGCCCAGGCATCCGGATATCGGGTCGCGAGGCGCGGAGTCGTAGGTGAGCGGTTGGATGTAGTGCCACACATTGGTGGTGAGCGGCCCGGTCGGCACGAAAGCGTCCGGCTGTGGCTTCGGCTGGTCGGCGACTTCGAGGCCTCCCTCGAGGACGGCACCTCGGTGCTGCCCTTCCACTCGCGATTGTTCGCTGCCGCCATCGA
>CAXTJY010000538.1:0-657 GCA_964244395.1 uncultured Rhodovarius sp. | reverse complement strand
GTCGCCGCGCACATGCCGCAGCCGCTGCGCCGCGATTTCGCCGCCGCCTTGCTCTGGAGCGGGAAGCCGAAGGACCATGCCGCCAATTCGCTGCGGCAGGCGTTGAGGGAACTCCAGATCGCGCTCGGCGCCTGCGGCCAGCCCCCGATCCTGCTCACCGGCGGGGGACGGCTGGCGTTGCAGTCGGACAGCGTCTGGGTCGATATCCACGATCCTGCCGCCATAAAATGGAAGCCGCACGCCGACAGCGCCGTGGGGCCGCTGCTGCTGTGCCAGAACCTGCAAGGCCTCGACATCGCATTCGACTCCCATCTCGAGCGGCTTTGGAAGAACCTGGTGTTCCAGCAGGCCTTCGTGCCCGTGGCGGAGCAGCGGCAAGGCACCAACCAGGGGGGCCACCCCGGCGCCTACCCGATGCCGCGGCCGCCCGATCAACGCCTGCCGGCCCTCGCCGGGTCAGACAGGTTGGCCACCACGACGGTGACCCTGCCCGAAAGCACCGATATGCCGCGCCCGCCCATCCGGGCCGACGAAACGCCTCATGGGCAGGGATGGCGCATCGCGGTCCTGCCCTTCCGCAGCCTGGGTGCGCCGCTGGAAGGCGGCCTGTCGCTGGGCATGGCCGTGGTGCTGGGCCTCTGCACGGTGTTCGGCACC
>CAXTJY010000537.1:1444-3316 GCA_964244395.1 uncultured Rhodovarius sp. | reverse complement strand
ATGCAACGGACGATCTCGCGCGGGTCGCCCCCGTTGCGGGCGATGTAGTCGAGCTCGTCCTGCTCGAAGTTGAACTGGCCGCTGCGGATGCCGCGGCCGGCGGCGCGGGAGATGGCGAGGTTGGCGTAGGCGTCCAGCCGCGCGCTGCGATAGGCCGCGGTGAACTCGACGCCGTAGACCTCGGCGCGGTCGTAGTTGAACGGGGTGAAGACCAGGGCGCGGCCGAACTGGCCGAGGTCCAGCAGGTCGCGCGCGTTCTTGTAATAGCCGCTGACGCCCACGGTCACCGCCGGCGTGATGCGCTGCTGGACGCCCAGGTTGAAGTAGTGGCTGCGCTCCGGCCGGACGGGGTCGGAGCGGGTGTTCAGCGGGGCCGCCGTGGTGTCGGCGAACAGGCCGAGGCGGCCGGGGGTGATGAGGTCCTGCGCCGGCGGGGTGAAGTAGCGGGCGTAGCCGAGCGAGACTCGCGTGCCGTCCCACGGCAGCCACACCAAATTGGCGCGCGGGCTGACCTGGCCGGTGCGGACATAGGCGTCGAGATAGTCGAACCGCAGGCCGAGGTTGAGGGTCAGCCGGTCGGCGAGGCGCCATTCGTCCTGGGCGTAGAGGCCGTAGGTGAAGCCGGTTCGGGAGGTGCGGTCCTCGACCCTGAAGGGGGAATCCAGCGCTTCGCCATCCGCGTCGGTTGGCAGGACGGTGCTGCGGTTGATGGCGCGGGTGCGGTCGCCGATGACGGAGGCGCCGAAGCGTAGGGTGTGCGCTTCGTTCAGGCGGTACACGCCGTCGCCTTGCAGGCCCAGCGCATCGGAGCGGCGCTGCACCTGGCTGGCGACGCCGTTGAACACCAGCTCGCCGACCGGGTCGGGGGTGTAGCGGGTGGTGGAGGTGCGGTGGAAGGCGGCGAGTTGGAGGTCCAGGGCGCCCAGGCTGGTTTGCAGGGCGAGGACGTTGAAATAGTTCTGCTCGGACTGGCGGGAGCGGAGCAGGCGACTGTCGAAATCGCCCACCCCGAAGGCGGTGAAGGCGGGTGGCTGGCCGGCGCTGTTGGGGATCTGAAAGCGGTTCCAGGAGGTGCCGGTGATGAAGGACAGGCGGGTGCGGTCGTCCAGCGCGCGGGAGATATAGGCGAGGCCGCGATATTGCTCAGTGTCGTTGTGCAGCGGGCTGCGGGTGCGGGTGGGGTTCTCGATGCCCTGGTTGCTGCGCAGGTAGCTGCCGGTGACGAAGAAATCCCAGGGGCCGACGGTGCGGGCGTAGTCGATGCTGGGGTTGATGAGGCCGCGTGAGCCGCCGTAGAGGCTGGCGCGGCCGCTTTCGCCCCCGGCGGCGGAGCCGCTTGAGGAAAGCCCGGCGGAGCCGCTTGAGGAAAGCCCGGCGGAGCCGCTTGGGGAAAGCCCGGCGGAGCCGCTTGAGGGAAGCCCGGCGGAGCCGCTTGACGGCCCCTGTGCTGCCGAGCGCAGCGTGAGATCTACCACGCCGCCGGTGCGGTAGCCGTATTGCGCCGGCAGCGCGCCGGTGAGGACGGACAGGCGTTCGATGGCGCGGGCGTCCAGAAAGCTGCCGAAGCCGGAAATGCCTTCGGGCAAGGTGATGCCATTCAGGCGGTATTGGAGGCCGCGGTGTTCGCCGCGCAGGTGGATTTCGCCGAAGCTGTCGACCGCGGCGCCGGGCGTCTGGAACAGCAGAGAATTGATCGAGGCGTTGGGGCCTTGTGGCAGGCCTTCGATGGTGCGGCGGTCTAGCGTGGTGATGCTTGCGCCCAGCGAGGGCGAGATGTCGTTGCGGGCGGCGTCGAGGCGCTGGGCGCGGACCACGGTCTCGGGCAGGGTGATGGTGGCGGGCGCGTCCTGCGCCGCGGCCGGCAAAGCGAGG
>CAXTJY010000537.1:0-1408 GCA_964244395.1 uncultured Rhodovarius sp. | reverse complement strand
TGTTATAACATAACGTATCGCGCGCAAGCCCTGCGAGGGCTGCGACGTGTTGCGGGCCGCCTTTCCGCCCCGCCGCGCGCGACGCCCCGGCCTCAGGCCAGGCCGCTACCCCTTGTGGATACGCAGCGGCCCGAAGCTTTGGCAGACCGGCATCAGCTGCATGACGTTGATGTTGACGCGGGCCGGCCGGCTGGCGGCCCAATGCACGGCGTCGGCGATGTCGTCGGGGGTCAGCGCGTCGGCGCCGGCGTAGATCGCCCCGGCCTTGGCGTCGTCGCCCTTGAAGCGGATGTTGGAGAATTCGGTGCCGCCGACCAGGCCTGGCTCGATGTCGGTGACGCGGACCGGGGTGCCGAAGAGGTCGGCGCGGAGGTTCAGGCTGAACTGGCGGACGAAGGCCTTGGAGGCGCCATAGACGTTGCCGCCGGGGTAGGGGAACTCGCCGGCGGTGCTGCCGATGTTGATGATGTGGCCGCGGTTCCGTTCGACCATGCCGGGCAGCACGGCGTGGGTCATGGTCATCAGGCCCTTGATGTTGGTGTCGACCATCTGGTCCCAATCGTCGAGGTCGGCGGTCTGGGCCGGGTTCAGGCCCAGGGCCAGGCCGGCGTTGTTGACCAGCAGGTCGATGGCGGCCCATTCGGCGGGCAGGCCGGCGATGGCGGCGGCGACGCCGGGGCGGTCGCGCACATCCAGCGTGAGGGGGTGCACGGCGTTGCCCAGTTCGGCGCGCAGCGCGTCGAGCCGGTCGACGCGGCGGCCGGCGGCGATGATGCGGGCGCCGTCGGCCGCGAAGCGCCGGGCGATGGCGAGGCCGAAGCCGGCGGTGGCGCCGGTGATGAGGATGATCATGCCAACGGTTTAGCCCGTCGGCGCCGCACCCACCACCTGCCGCACGAAGCCGTCGATCTCGTCGAGCACCGGCGGGCTGAACGGGCGCAGCACGGCGGCCAGCGCGGTGATGGTGCCGGCATGGCCGGTGGAGGGGTAGTGCACCTCCCGCACCACGCCGCCGGCGGCGCGGCGGGCAGCGGCCAGGGCGGTGGTGTTGCGCGGGCGCACGGTGGTGTCGGCGTCGCCGGTGATGAGCAGCATGGGCGGGCCGGCGTCGTGGGCGAAGTTGATCGGCTGCGTCGCCGGCAGGCCCAGCGGGCTGTTCAGGATGGCGTCGTGCAGCGGGTTGTCCAGCGGCAGGAAGTCGTAGGGGCCGGACAGGCCGATGGCCGCCTGGACGGGTGCGGCGGCGACGGGGACCGGCGCCGCGGTCATCGCGCTTTGGGTGTGCGGCGCTGCGCTCTGTCCAGGGGTCGCCGCGCCCTGCCGCATTGCGGTCGCGCCCTGGGCCGATGCGGCCACGCCCTGGCCTGGCGCCCCCAGCCAGCGCGGATCCAGCGCCAGCAGCATGGCG
>CAXTJY010000536.1:0-3321 GCA_964244395.1 uncultured Rhodovarius sp. | reverse complement strand
CAGTTCGCCGGTGTTCACGTAGGCCGAAAGTTTTTGGCCCGCCCACATCGTCGCAGTCTCGTAGAGGCTGGTGTTCACGATGCCGCCGCGCCCTGTCCGTGCCCGCTCCGTCAGCGCCGCCAGCGCGCCGATCACCGTCCACATCCCGGTACCCTGATCCACCACCGAGGCACCCATGCGGGTGGGCGGGCCATCGGGGGCGCCGGTGATGGAGGAGAGGCCGCAATAGGCCTGCAACAGCGGCTCGTAGCCTGGCCGCCCGGCCAGGGGCCCAGCGTGGCCGAAGGCGCCCATCTCGCAATAGATCAGCCCCGGGTGGAGCGCGGTGACCGCAGCGCCGCCGATGCCCAACGCCTCGGCCGAGCCGGGCCGCAGATTGTGTATCAGGATGTCGGTATCAGCGAGTTCGCTGTGCAGTGTCGCGACCCCGTCCGAACTTTTCAAGTCCAGCGCCAGGCTGCGCTTGCCGCGGTTGAAATCCTTGAAGATGAGCGCGTCCCCGTCGCGGAAGGCATGGCCCATCTGCCGCGCATCGTCGCCGCCATCCGGCTTCTCCACCTTGATCACCGTGGCGCCAAGATCGGCGAAGATAGCGCCGGCAAAAGGCCCGGCCAGCACTTGGCCGAGCTCCACCACCTTGATGCCGGCTAGCGGCTTGGCGCCTAACGGCACCCGGCGCGCGTCCGCAGCGCTTCCGCCCGTTGCTGCATCGGCGCCGGAATGTTCGGATGGCTGGCCCGCAAATCACCCAGGGTTGCGCAGGCTTCCGCTTTGCTGCCCAGGCCGTTGAAGGCAGCTGCCAGGCCGATCAATGCCTCCGGCGCGCGCGGCGACGTGCGGGCGCGGGTGTAGGCTTCATTGTAGGCGATGGCGGCGTTGCCGTAGTCACGCCGGCCCGCCAGTGCGTCCCCCAGCAGCATCTGCGCATTGGCCTGCTGGGCGCCGGCGCGCGCGGCCAGCGCCTCGCGCGCCGCGGCCTCGGCGGCGGGGTAATCGCGCCGCCCCAGCGCCGCCTGTCCTTCGGAAAGCGCACGCTCCGGGGTTCGGGGCGTGGCCGCGGGGGCCGCTACCGGCGCCACCACAGGCGCTACCGGGGCGTTCGGCCGCGTCGGCGGCGGGGTTGTCAGGCTGCCGGTGGTCCCGGGGCGAATCGGCGGCGGCGCCACGCCCTCGCGCTGGTTCAGCCGGTATTCCATGTCCTCGGTCAGCTTCTGCAAATCCGCCGCCAGCCGCCGGTTGCGATTGTCGAGTTCATCGACGCGCCCGCGCAGGCGCCGCGTCTCCTCCTCCATGCTGGTCACCCGGTCCAGCAACTGCCCGACCATTTCGTTGTTGCCGCCCCCGCCGCGGGGCGATGGCGGTGCGACCGACGAACCGCCGCCCCGGGCGCGCATTTGCTCCAGCTCCTGCCGCAGCTGCAGAAGCTGATTTTGCAACGCGATGGCCTCACGCGACTCCAGCTGAGCGGCGGCCGGCAGCGCCAGCAGCGCCAACCCCAGCAGGGCACCGGCCAGCCGCATCACCGAACCACGGTGACCGCGCGGCGGTTCTGCGCCCAGGCGGTCTCGTCGCTTCCCAGGGCCTCAGGCCGGTCCTTGCCGTAGCTCACGACCGAAATCCGGCTGCCGGAGACGCCGCTGGCGACCAGCACGTCGCGGGCCGAATTGCCGCGCCGTTGGCTCAGCGCCAGGTTGTATTCGCGGGTGCCACGCTCATCCGCGTGCCCCTCGATGGTCACCTGGTTTTGGGCGTATTGCTGCAGCCAGCGCGCCTGGCGCTCCAGCACAGGCCGCTGGTCGGCGGCGATGGTGCTGCGGTCGGTGGCGAAGAACACGCGGTCGCCGACATTGGCGCGGAGATCCTCCTGGCTACCGGGACGGACGGCGCCGCTGCCAGTGCCGGTGCCCTCGCCGCCGCCCGCTGTGGCGGCCGTCTCGGGGGTCGAGGAGCAGGCGCTGATCATCGCCGCGGCGGCCAGGGCAGCAAGAAGCTTGGGTGCGGGCATGAGGTGTTCTCCGGTGTGGCCCGGCGTTTAACCGAGCCATTGTGCACTGCACCACTGGCTAGCGGTGCTGCATGGCGCAATCAAGGCAAATGCCTGTCAAGGATTGCAACGCTCCCATGCAGAACCTCTCAAAGCGCTTTCGGTTTCATGCGCTCTCATACAGACGGGTAAGCGAGAACTCGCGGTGCCCCAGCAGCTCCGCCGCCGTCAGCTCACCGTCCGCCGTGCGCATCATGCAGTCCAGCAGCGCCTCGCCAGCGTCGTTCATGTTCATCTGCTTCTGCAGCAGGCCCGTCACGTCCACATCCATGTGCTCGCTCATGGTCCGTTGAGTCCGCGGGTTTGCCGTCAGCTTGATGACTGGCAGGATAGGGTTGCCGATCACATTGCCTTGCCCAGTCGGGAAGAAATGCACCGCATAGCCGGAGGCGGCGCAAAGCGTGACCATCTCGGCCGCCGCGCTGGAGCTGTCCATGAACCACAGCCCTTTGCCGGTAGGCTCCTCCGCCTTGTCCAGCACGCCATCGACCGTGCATTTCTTGCCGATCTTCTGAATGTTGCCGAGCGCCTTTTCCTCGATGGTGGTGAGCCCGCCCTCGATGTTGCCCTTGGTGGGCTGGCTGTCGGAGAGGTCGGACGTCTTGTTGGCCTCGATCACGCCCTGGTAGCGATCGAACATTCGCATGAAATCGGCGCGGATTTCCGGCGTGCGGCAGCGCGCGGCGACCAGGTGCTCGCCGCCCGTCAGCTCGGTAGTTTCGCCGAAAACCAGGGTGTTGCCGTTCTCCCACAGCTTGTCGAAGGCATCGCCCACGGTGGGGCAGCTTGCCAGGCCGGAGGTGGTGTCGCTCTCGCCGCATTTGGTGCTGACCCAAAGCTCGGTCAGGTCGGCCCGGCTCTTCTTCAACTTCGAGGCGTGCTTCACCAGCCGGTAGGCGGCGCGGCTCGCCGAGGCGATGGTGTTGATGTCGCCATTCTGCTCGATGGCAAAGCCCTCCACCGGCTTGCCGGAGGCGGCGATGCCCTCGACGATCTTGCCCGTCCACCCCGGCTCGATACCGATCACCACCACGGCGGCCACGTTCGGATTGCAGCCGGTGCCGATCAGGGTACGGAAATGCAGCTCCAGGTCGGCGCCGAATTGCAGCCGGCCATAGGCGTGCGGGATGGCCAGCGCGCCCTTGATGTTGTTGGCGACAGCCTCGCAGGCGGCGTTGGCCAGGTCGTCCACCGGCAGGATGATGACGTGGTTGCGCACGCCGATGCGGTTGTTCTCGCGGCGCCAGCCCTCGAAGGCGGCACCCTTCAGGTTCAGG
>CAXTJY010000535.1:1429-3337 GCA_964244395.1 uncultured Rhodovarius sp. | reverse complement strand
CGCAGAGGAAGGGGGCGTCGAGGATGGTGGCGGTGACCTCGCGCCACTCGGCGTAGGTGATGTCTTCGAACTTCGTCTCGCGGCGGAGGGCGGCGTTGTTGACCAGGATGTCGAGGCGGCCCAGGGCGGTGACGGCTTGGTCCAGCAGGCGGGCGACGGCGGCGGGGTCGGTGAGGTCACCGGCGAGGAGGACCGCGGTTCCGCCTTCGGCCTGGATCAGGCGGACGGTTTCCTGTGCGGCCTCATGCGACGTGTTGGCGTGGACGCCGACGTGGGCGCCGGCGCGGGCCAGGTCGAGCGCTATGGCCCGGCCGATGTTGCGGGCGGCGCCGGTGACGAGGGCGGCCTTGCCGGACAACTCCGTCATGCGCGGTACGCCTTCAGGACGGAGAGGTCGGGGGCGTCGAACAGGGTACGCAGCGTGTCCCGCAGGGCGGCGGCGCGGGGCGCGTCCCAGCCGCCATAGGCGCAGTTGTCCATGAATTTTTCCTCCAGCTCGGCTTGCGGCATCGGGTCGCGGGCGCCGCCGCGCATGTGCGGCTGGCGGATTTCGTGGACCGTGCCGTCGTGCAGCGTGGCGCGCAGGTGGCCGGTGAAGTTGCGTGGGTATTCGTCGGCGGGGTCGATGACGTAGGCGATGCGGCGTGCCAGGGCGAGGACGGCCGGGTCGGTGGTGCGGGCCTCGGTGAACTGTCCGAAGCCGGCGCGGCCATCGATGATGCCGACGGCGACGCAGTAGGGGGTGCTGAACTTTGCGGCGTAGGGCGTGGGGGGCGCGTGCTTCACGGCCAGCGGCTCCCACAGGCGGTGCACGGTGCCTTCGCCGACGTTGCAGACGATGCTCTCGATACGCGCAGGGTCGATGCCGCGGGCGCGCAGGGTGACGCCGCAGTCGATGAAGGGCTGGGTCATGGTGCCGCAGGCGTAGGGCTTGAAGGCGATGCCGGACATGACCCAGTGCTCGCCCAATCCGTCCATCAGCGGCGCGAAGTCGGGGGCGAGCGACGGGGCGAAGGCGCGGTAGAAGCCGTGCGTGCCTTCCAGCACGGTGCGGGGGCCGAGGAAGCCGCCGCGGGCCATGAGAGCCGCGCGCAGGCCAGACTGGGCGGCCCAGCCGGCGTGCATGCGCTTGGTCCAGGCGCCTTCGGCAAGGTACTCGATGATCCCCGACGCCATGCTGCCGGCGATGCCGATGGCGGAGACGACCTGGTCCCGCTGCAGGCCGAGGGCCAGCGCGACCGCGGCCGCCGCGGCGACGGCGCCGACGACGCCCGTGGGGTGGAACCCGGCCTTGTGGATGGCCTTCGGGGTGACGAGGCTCATCCGGCACAGCAACTCCGACCCGCCGACCAAGCCTCGCAGCAGCGCCTGTCCACCGAGGCCTTCCCGTTCGCAGGCGGCCAGCAGCGCGGGCACCAGGACGGCGCCGGAGTGGACCGGGCCGCCCTCGAAGGTGTCGTCGTAGTCCTCGCCATGCGCCGCGGTGCCGTTCAGCAGCGCGGCATCGAAGCCGGGCCAGCCGCCTGCGTGGCCGAACGCGGTGCAGGCGCCGCCGGGGTCCAGGGCGCCGGCCGTCGCCTGCACGTAGTCCAGGTGCCGTGCGGCGACGCAGAGGCCGGCCACGTCCAGCAGCAGGCGGCCGGCCGTTGCGACCGGCTTCGCAGGCAGCGCCGCCGCATCCAGGGAAATTAGCCAGTCCGCGATCCGCTCGGCCAAGGGCGAGTCAGGGGCCGGCGTGGGCACGCCGGTCAAACGCCGAAGATCTCGGAGTAACGCTTCTTCACCTCGTCCGCGGCGGCCGTCAGGGCGTTGGGATCAGAGTGCAGCAGCTTGATCTCGGACATCGGCTTGCGGCCGGGCGGGAGCGTCACCTTGGGGTGGAAGGAGCGCGTGCCGCCGGCGTCGCCC
>CAXTJY010000535.1:0-1412 GCA_964244395.1 uncultured Rhodovarius sp. | reverse complement strand
TCGAGGGAGAACAGGTATTCGGCGAACAGGCGGGCCGCGTTGGGGTGGGGTGCGCCGGCGAGGACGGCAACCTGGCCCTCGATGATCGGGGAGCCTTCGGTGGCATAGACGACCTCGATGGGGTTGCCGGATTCCTTGAGGTAGAGGACCACGTATTCGCTGCCGTCCATCATGATGGAGCGTTCGCCCTGAGCCACTTTCTTCGGCGGCTCGGACGCGGATTGCACCTGCATGATCCGCTGCTTCGCCAGTTGCTCGAAGTAGCCCCAGCCGAGCGCCTTCTCGGTGGCGAAGGTGCTGGTCAGGATGGTGCCGCTGTAGCCGGGATGGGCCTTGACCATGCGGTTGCGCCACTTGGGCGCCAGCAGGTCGGCGAAGCTGCGGGGTGCGTCCTCGGGCTTCACCTGGCGGGTGTTGTAGGCGATCACGCTGAGCTGGGCGCGGACGGTGGCGAACTGGCCGTCGGGGTCGCGCTGTTCGGCGGGCCAGTGCTGGGCGACCTCGGCAGGGATGTACGGAGCGAGCCAGCCCTTCTTCTTCCAGCCGATGAACATGCTGATGTCCGAGCTCTCGACGATGTCGGCGACCTTGATGTTGCTGGCGTATTCCTGCTCGACCCGCTGCAGCACCCGCTCGGCGCCGGAGCGTTCGAGCTGGATGCGGATGGCGGGGTAGCGGGCCTGGAAGGCGCTGACCATCTTCTGCGCGACGGGCAGGTCGATGGAGGTGTGCCAGACGGCGGTGCCCTCCTTGCCGGCGGCGGCGACCAGCGCGTCGGTCACGCCCTGTGCGCGGGCCGGGCGCGCTGCCGCGTACAGCCCGGCGGACAGGCTTCCCACGATGATGCTGCGCCGTGGCAGCCGGCGAACGGATGCGGACATGCTGCCCTCCCTTGTTATGGTTGGGGGCAGGCTCGGCCCGGGTGGCGGGGGGTGTCAATGGCCGCCGCTTCGCCAGCCCTACCCGGTCACGACGTAGCCCCGGTCCAGCGGCACCGTCTGGTGATCCACCTCGTTCGTGTCCGCCAGTTCGAGGTTCACGAAATCCGCCTGCGGCGCGTCGAACAACGGTCCCGCGTGCCACGTCCCACGCCGCAGGATCACCGCCTGCCCGCCATCGAACCGGAACGCCGCCAATCGCGAGCAATCCGGCCGCCCATCCGGATCGTCGGGATCGCCGGGCGGCGCCAGCACCAGCATCCACGCCTGCCCATGCAGCGCCGCCAGGCACTGCGTCACACGACGGTGGCGCGTGATCCGGTCCACGCGCAGCGGCCGGGGCGGCAACCGCATGACGTAGAAACGTGGCGTGCCCCCACCCAGCTCCAGCCCGTCCGCCCCTGGCAGCGCCGGCGCGCCGTCCTCCCCAGGCTCCACCAGCGTGCCATAAGAGGCCAGCGCCGCCGCCGTCGC
>CAXTJY010000534.1:2931-3345 GCA_964244395.1 uncultured Rhodovarius sp. | reverse complement strand
TCATCGTCTATGTCGCGGCCGACATGATGTGGGACGGCACGCATGAGGTGGCAGACCGGGTGCCGGGCGCCTACGCCTTCCTGATGCTGCCGCTGGGATACCTGGCGCTGCCGGGCGTCTTCCCGGCGTGGATTTGGGCCGGCGCCACAGTATTGCAGGTGGCCGTGCTGGCCGTGGTGGCAGCCGGCGTTTCCACCGCCGTGGTGGGGCGAATGCGGCGCGTCTAAGCCATCGGTTGTCCGCGCGCGCGGGCGGCCTTAAACAGACTGGGATTGGGCCAGAGGCCCGGACGGGGAAGCAACATGGATTTCGGCAGTCTATCGATCAGCAGCTTTACCACTCAGTGGGATTGGGTGGTTCTCACCACCATCCTGGGGGTCAACATCGTCCTGTCGGGCGACAATGCGGTGCTGA
>CAXTJY010000534.1:1024-2921 GCA_964244395.1 uncultured Rhodovarius sp. | reverse complement strand
CCGCGGCCGGGTTGCCGGCGGCGCAGCGCAGCAAGGCCATCATGTTCGGCATGGTGCTGGCGGTGGTGCTGCGCATCGTGCTCAGCCTGTTCGCGGTGTACCTGCTGGCCATCCCCGGTATCCGGTTCGTCGGCGGCGCGGTGCTGCTCTGGATCGCCTACAGCTTCTACATGGAGCTCAGGCAGAAGGATAAGGAAGACGCCGAGGGCCACGTCCACGACGGGCCGCCCAAGACCATGGCGGTGGCCTTGCGCCAGATCATCATTGCCGACGTGTCGATGAGCCTGGACAACGTGCTGGCCGTGGCCGGCGCCGCCGGCAGCAACCTGCCGATGCTGATCGTGGGCCTTGTCATCTCCATCCTGCTGATGGGCGTGGCGGCGACCTTGATCGCCAAGCTGCTCGAGAAATTCCCGGTCATCGCCTATATCGGCGTGGCCCTCATCGTCTGGATCGGCGCCAAGATGATGTGGGAGGATTTCGCGGTGTTCGTCCTGGGCCACGCGGCGCATGCGGCGCTGTTCCTTGGCAGCTCCGCTGTGGGGCTGCTGGGCGGCCTGGTGGGCCTGGCTTGAAGGCAGCCCCGACGACGCTGCTGTTCTCGGCGCTGCTGCTGGCCGCCTGCGCGATTGAGGGGCCGGTGCCGGCGCCCACGGTCAGCACCGCCGACGCCTTGCTGGCGCGATTGCCGGACAGCGTGGCCGCCTTCCGCCGCGGCGCCACCACGCCTTTGACCGAGCCCTCGCCGGGCAGCGAGGTGGCCTATGCCACGCCCAACCGCGCCATCGCCGGCTATGTACAGGTATTGCGTCGGGGCGAGCCGATGGCCGCCGAGGCGACGGCCGGCGAGCTCAGGCGGTTCGTGGCCGAAGCCGCCACCGGTAGCAGCCGTCGCATGCGGGAGCGGGGGCAGGCGACGCTCTCCGGCCTCGATTGCGTCGAGCTGGAAGGGACGTATGGCCGGCAGGCGGTGGAAAGCCTGGCCTGCGCCGGCGTCTTCGGCGGCCAGCTGGTCCGGCTGCGGCTGACCATGGTACGCCGCGGCGACAGAATGGGCGAGGCGCGCGGTTTCGCCGAGGGTGTGGCGGCCGCGCTGCGCGGGTGAGGAAGCGGCGCTGCGGGGGCTGAGAGTGGGCAGCGGCGTGGCGCTTCACGCCATCCCGCCCTTGGTGCATAGCGCCCGGAACAAGTTGGGGAGAATCGCATGGCCGACACCGTTCTGGCGCTGCTGACCGGCGCCGATGCCGCGCCGGCGATCGGCGCCCCGGACGCCCAACCGCTGACCCATGCCGGCCTTCGCGCGCTGGCGCAGGACACGGTGGCGGCGCTGAACGCCATCGGCGTGGGCCGCGGCGACCGGGTGGCCATTGTGCTGCCCAACGGCCCAGAGATGGCCGCCGCCTTCATCGCCATCGCCGCCGGCGCCACCACCTGCCCCCTGAACCCGGCCTACCGCGCCGACGAGTTTGAATTCTACCTGAACGATCTCGACGCCCGCGCGCTGGTGGCGATGGGCGACACGCCAGCACGCGCGGTGGCCGCCAGGCTCGGCATCCCGGTGCTGGAGCTGACGCCCGGGGCGGTGGCCGGCGCCTTCACCCTTTCCGGCGCTACGCCCGGCACCGCCGCGCGTCCTGGCCTCGCCGAATCCGATGACGTGGCCCTGGTGCTGCACACCTCCGGCACCACGTCGCGCCCCAAGATCGTGCCGCTGAGCCAAGCCAATCTGTGCGCTTCGGCCCGCCACATCGGCCGCGCCCTTGCGCTGACGCCGGGCGACACCTGCCTGAACATCATGCCGCTCTTCCACATCCATGGGCTGATCGCGGCGACACTCTCCTCGCTCGCGGCAGGCGGCCAGGTAGTGTGCGCGCCCGGGTTCAACGCGCTGAAGTTC
>CAXTJY010000534.1:0-1014 GCA_964244395.1 uncultured Rhodovarius sp. | reverse complement strand
GCTGGTACACGGCCGTCCCCACCATGCACCAGGCGATCCTGGAGCGGGCGAAGCGCAATGCGGAGATCATCGCCCGCGCGCCGCTGCGGCTGATCCGCAGCTCGTCGGCCAGCCTGCCGCCGCAGGTGATGACCGAGCTGGAGGCGGTGTTCGGCTGCCCCGTGCTGGAAAGCTACGGCATGACCGAGGCGACGCACCAGATGACCTCCAACCCGCTGCCGCCACGGCCGCGCAAACCCGGCAGTGTGGGCGTCGCCGCCGGGCCGGAGGTCGGCATCATGGATGAAGAGGGTGCGTTGCTGCCGCAAGGCGCGCTGGGCGAAATCGTCATTCGGGGCCCTAACGTGACCAAGGGCTATCAAAACAACCCGGACGCCAACCTCAAGGGCTTCGCCGGCGGCTGGTTCCGTACCGGCGACCAGGGCAGCCTGGACGAGGAAGGCTACCTGCGCATCACCGGGCGGCTGAAGGAGATCATCAACCGCGGCGGCGAGAAGATCAGCCCGCTGGAGGTGGATGAGGTGCTGATGGACCACCCCAGCGTGCAACAGGTCGTCACCTTCGCAGTTCCGCACGCCAAGCTGGGCGAGGAGGTCGGCTGCGCGGTGGTGCTGCGCGCGGACTGCACTTGCGCGGAGGCGGAACTGCGCGATTTCGCCAGGGTGAAGCTGGCCGACTTCAAGGTACCGCGGCACGTGGTGTTTCTGGATGAAATTCCGAAGGGCGCGACGGGGAAGCTGCAACGCATTGGGCTGGCCGCGAAGCTGGGGCTGGGGGTTTGAAGATCGCCATCTTCGGGGCCGGCGCCATCGGCGGCTTGCTCGGCGCCAGGCTGGCCGCGGCGGGCACTGACGTTTCGCTGGTCGCTCGCGGGCCACACCTCGCCGCCATGCAGGCGCACGGCCTGCGCCTGCGCGAAAACGGCACCGAGACCGTGACCCGCCCCCGCGTCGCCGCCGACGCGGTCGAGCTCGGCGTGCAGGATTACGTCGTCGTCGGCCTTAAGGCGCATTC
>CAXTJY010000533.1:0-3349 GCA_964244395.1 uncultured Rhodovarius sp. | reverse complement strand
CCTACCCCCTGCCGACCTCCGAAGCCATCCACGGCGTCAGCGTCTTCGAAACCATGATCGGCGCCGCGGCCTCTGGCAGCGCCTATGCGGTGGGGTGAGGTGGCGAGCGTGGCCCGGGGGATGGCTTTGCCCTCCGCCGTACCCCCACCCACCAGGGGCGACCCGCCCCTGGACCGTGGATATATGGTTGATGTGAGGGAGGGGGCTGGCGGTCGCGCTGACGCGGCGATGGCTCCGGCCCCCTCCCTCACATCAACCATCCCCTGGGGTGCAGGGGCCTTTCGGCCCTTACTGGGTGACCCTGGGGAGGGCAAAGCCTCTCCAGGGTCGCCCTCGCCCCCACACCACCGCAAAGGAGAAGTCATGAGTCACATCAAGCGCAGCGGGACGAATCAGATTTTGTCCACGGCTGTCGAGTATCACGGGTTTGTCTATCTCGCCGGATTGACGGCGGATGATCTGGCCAAGGACATTTCCGGTCAGACGGCCGAAATCCTGGCCAAGATCGACGCGGCGTTGGAGGAGCATGGCACCGACAACACGCGCATCCTCTCCGCGCAGATCTGGCTCAAGGATATTCGCGACCGCGAGGCGATGAACGTGTTGTGGAGCCAGTGGCTGCCGGCCGGGCAGCAGCCGGCGCGGGCCTGTGTCGAGGCCAACATGGCGTCGGCCCGGCATCTGGTGGAGATCATGGTCACCGCCTGCAAGTGATCTGGGTCGGCCTCGCGGTGTTTGCCGCGGGGCTGTCCACCACGCTGCCGTTGCCGCTGTATGTCGAGTATGCGGCCGGCGGTGGCACCGGCGGCTTGTCGGCCGCCTTCGCCTGCTATGCCGGTATTCTGATCCTGACGGCGCCGCTGCTGGGGCCGTTGCCGGACCGGATCGGCCGGCGGCCCTGCGTGATGATCGGGCTGGGGCTGGCGGCGGCGTCCACGCTGCTGCTGGCGTTGTGGCCTGGCGTCTGGCCGTTGGCCTTGGCGCGCGGGCTGCAGGGCCTGGCGATGGGCTGCGTCACCAACGCCGCCGGGGCCTGGGCGGCGGAGCTGGCGGAAGCCCGCGGCATGCCCCCGCAAGCGGCCAGCCGGCACGGCGCCGCGGTGGTGGCGGCGGGCACGGCCGGCAGCTTCGGGGCCGGCCCCGTCTTCACGTTGCTGAACCTTTTGGCTGTGCCGGACGGCCGGCCGCCGCTCGTCTTCTGGGTGCATCTGGCGTTGCTGGCGCTGATGCTGCCGGCCATCGCGCGACTGCCGGAGACGCGCATCGTCGCGGGCGCGGCCACGCTGCGCCTGCCCTTCTTTCCCAAGGGCACGCTGGCCTCGACCATGGGAATGATCCCCGGCTGGGGCGTGACCGGGGTGGTGCTGACCACGGTGCCGGCCGCGTTGGCCGCGCTGGGCCATCCGCGCGCCGGCGCCTGGGCAGTGGCGCTGATGATCCTGGCCGGCACGGCGACGCAGCAACTATTCAAGGGCCTGGCGCCGTTGCGCGCCCTGCGGCTGGGGCTGCCGCTGCTGTGCCTGGGTTCGGGCATGGTGTTCCTTGGTGCCTTGCAGGGGTGGCTGGCGTTGCTTCTGCCCGGCGGCGTCATCGCCGGCATGGCCGCCTACGGCCTGGTCTATCTGGGCGGCCTGGCGGCGGCCACGGCGGCGGCGCCGCAGGACAGGCCGCGCGCGACGGCGGGCTTTTTCGTGGTCGCGCATGCCGGCTTCTCGCTGGTGCCGCTGGCCGTCGGGCTGGCGGCGGATGCGTGGGGTAGCGCGGCGGCACTGACGGGTGTGTGGCTGGGCGTGGTGGCGGTGACGGCGATCCTCCTGCCGCGGCTGCGCTGAGCATCGCAATGGACGGCAAATGCGCATAGCCTGACGCATGACACTGGCTCTGGCTCTGAACCCAGAATGGGAGGCGTGGCGGGACCGCGCCGCCCGCGTGCCCGCCACCCCTGACATCGCTGCCCTCTACGCCGAGGCCTTTGCCCGCTTCGGCGCCGAGTCGTTGTGGCGTCGTCGCCAGGCGGCGGAACCGACCCTGGGGGAATGCTTGGTAGTGGCCGCCGTGCTGCGGCGGGAAGGTGGAATGCCGGCGCACCGGCTGGCATTGCGCATCGAGGATGGCTGCCGTGCCGCTCTCTGACATCCAGGCGGCCATCCTTCGGCTCCTGGCCAGCCATCGAAATCCGGAGAGCCACGTCGCCAGCGCCACGCCGTTGAATCATGACGGCCCCCGCTGGTCCGACGGCGTCCCTGTTCTGCCGGATTCCGGGGAGATCGCCATCCGCCATGAAGGCAGGCGTCGCGGCCACTGGCCCTCCTCCAGCGAGATCGGCAGCGCCATGCTGGGCGAGGGCGAATGACCACCCTTGTGGCGCTCCGCGCTGGGCATGATATACCGCGCCCATGAAGCGCACCCTTCTCCTGCTGGCTGCCCTCCTCCCGCTCTCCGGCTGCGGCCTGTCGCAGTGGGACGGCAGTTTTTCCGGTATTCTGGGCGGCGCCAACGCTCGCCCCACGGCGACAGTGGACCGCACGCCGGAAGGCCTCTACGCCGCCGGGGTCGAGGCCCTGCAGCAGCGCCGCTTCCAGCAGGCGGTCGATCTGTTCGACCAGCTGGAGCGCGACCACCCCTATTCCACCTGGGCCACCAACGCCAAGATCATGGCCGCCTATGGCGAATACATGCGCAACCGCTACACCGAGGCGATCGGCGCGCTGGACCGCTTCATCCAGCTGCACCCGGCGCACCGCGACATCGCCTATGCCCACTACCTGCGCGCCCTGAGCTACTACGAGCAGATCAACGACGCCCAGCGCGACCAGCGCGCCACTGAGGTGGCGATGACGGCGTTGCAGGATGTCGCCAACCGCTTCCCCGACACCGCCTATGCCCGTGACGCCCGGCTGAAGATCGACCTCGGCCGCGACCACCTGGCGGGCCGCGAGATGAACATCGGCCGCTTCTACCAGCGCCAGCGCCTGCTCAACGCCGCCATAGGCCGCTATCGCCGCGTGGTCGAGGATTACCAGACCACCAACCACGTGCCCGAGGCACTGCACCGGCTGACCGAGATCTACCTGTCGCTTGGCCTGACCGATGAGGCGCGGCGCACGGCGTCGGTACTCGGGCACAACTTCCCGGGCAATGAATGGTACCGCGACAGCTACGGCTTGCTGGTCGAAGGCGGCGCGCCGGATGGGGCCCGCCCCGGCATCTTCCGCCGCACCCTGGCCTGGGTATTCTGAGGGCATGTCCGGGAAGGGACCTGCGATGAGGCGGCGCTTCGCCCCGCGGCCCTTCCCGGGCACGCCCTGACAGCCACGTGCTCGCCACGCTGCTGATCCGCGATGTCGTG
>CAXTJY010000532.1:168-3354 GCA_964244395.1 uncultured Rhodovarius sp. | reverse complement strand
TTGGCCACGGCGTCCATGCCGATGTTGCCGCCCGCGCCGGGCCGGTTGTCGATGATCAGCGGTTGGCCGAGCCGGGCCTCGATGCGCGGCGACAGGATGCGGCCGATGACGTCGCTGGCGCCGCCGGGCGGAAAGGTCACGACCAGCCGGATGGGCCGGTTGGGGAAGGCGGGCTGCGCGGATGCGATGGCGGGCATGGCCAGGGTGCCGAGGAGAAAGCCCCGCCGATGGTGCCGGATCGGTGCATCGTTCATGCCGTAGTCCACCCCGTTGTCGCCGGCCTTGGCACCGGTCGTGTTTCCGGGGGCATGTTCGTGCCAAGCGGTGCGATTGGCGAGCTGAAAATGCACTTGCTCGGTGTCTCGCGGCCATCTGGCTCGGGAAGGCGCGCTGGCCGACCTCGCAGTGGCAACCGGCGGTCTCCAACGTCCACGTCGCGCCCTATCGTCATGGCCCGGCGGCATCACCCGGCTGTGCAGCATAACGATCCGCCGGCTCTGCTGGCGTGGTCAGCCGGTCGCCCGCCTGGGCGAGAGCCGCGCCCCGTAGCCGGTCACCGGCCTTCTGCCCTGGTCGGCAGGCGGCGACATCAGGCCGCCAGCTGAGCCGCCTCCGCGCGGGCGGCGCCACGCAGCCGGTCCATGAGGCTTTGCGGATCGGCCGCCGGCACGTGGCCGCGCCAGGCAATGTGTGAGTCCGGCCGGCACAGCACCAAGGGATGGTCGTACCCGGCCGCTTCCGCATCGGCGCCGTCCACGTCCAGCACCGCGAACGGCACCCCCGCCCGGGCCGCTGCTTCGATCATCCCGCCGGCATCGAGCGTCGGATCAAGCCGCAGCAGCGTGTAGCCCAGCCCAATGGCGTCGAGCAGGGACCGCCCATCCCGCAGCCACAGATGCGGGGCACGGCACCCCGGCACCGTCGAGGGCGTGAAGTCGCTCATCGTATAGGCCGGGGCCTCCACGCCATCGCCGGCGATGATCGGCGAGCCGGTGTAGAAATAGCCGAAATTCAGCCCGCCGCAGCAATATTGCTGGACGTTCAGGTCGTAGGCTTGGCGCCCCAGCGCCGCCCGTGCCGTCTCGGCCTCGGGGCCGGCATCCTCGATGTTGGCGGGTACGCCGCCACGCTGCGCCATCATCGCCAGCGCGTGGCCCATGGCGAAGCGCGAAACCTGGTCGGTGATCGGCCGCCGCTCCGCCTCATAGGCGTCCAGCATGGCATCGCCGCCCCAGCCTTGCAGATGCGCCGCCAATTGCCAGGACAGGGTGACCGCGTCGGCGATGCCGGCATTCATCCCGTAGCCGGCATAGGGCATCCACAGATGCGCCGCATCGCCGCAGAGGAAGGCCCGGCCATCGCGAAACCGGTCCGCCACCAGCCGGCGGCCGACCCAATCCTCCTGGCTCAGCACCTCGTACTGAAAGTCCTCGCCCACGCCCAAAATAGTGCGGATGGCCCAGTCGCGATCCACCGAGTCGAATTCGGTCTCGTGCGCGTGAAGGTGGTTGTGGATGAGCCAGTCCGTCTGCCCGTCGATGGCCACGACGGTGCCGCCGCGGCGTGGGTTCAGCGCGATCACCATCCACGCAGGCTCACCCAGCCGGGCCAGCAGGTCCGGCGCGCGGATGAAGGTGGATTGCACGCGCTGGATCACCGCGGTGCCGTCCAGCTTCGCGCCCATGGTGCGGCGCACGGTGGAACGGGCGCCGTCGCAGCCGACGATGAACTGAGCCTCCACCTGGATGTCACCATCGCCGTCGAGATCGCGCAGCGTGGCCCGGACGCCCGCATGGTCCTGGGTGAAGCCCTCGACCGAGACACGGTTCAGCACCCGCACCCCCGGCGTGCGGCTGACCTGGGCGAACAGCACCGGTTCGAGAAAGGTCTGGTTGATGCGGTGCGGCGGCTCCGGCGTCGGCCACCAGGTGTCGGGGCCGCCGGTCTGCGTGTAGCGGTCGCGGCGGCAGGGGATCGGGATGCGAGACAGCTCGATGCCGGTGGCCGTCGTGCGGTAGGCACAGTCGTTCGGGTAGTCCGCCGGCAGGCCGGTGTCGCGCAGCGCCTGGGCGAGGCCGAGGCGGCGGAACACCTCCATGGAGCGGGCGGAGACGTGGTTGCATTTGACGTTGGGCGGTTCGCCGGCGGCGCGCATCTCGGCCAGCACGACGGAGACGCCACGGGATGCCAGGTCCATCGCCAGCGTCATGCCGACGGGGCCGGCGCCTACGATGAGCACATCAGCTTGCTTCTGCGTGATCAAATCCGCCCCAACATCCATGGCGAACGGTGGCGCGGGGACCGGTGCTGCGTCAACCGGGCAGCCAGCGCATGAATTCCATCCGGTCGTGCAAAACCCTAATGATCACGACGGAACCGAGTTCGAGCCTGTAGAAGATGACATGCCGCCCCTGCCGAGCACTGCGGTAGCCCGGACGCAGCATTTCCAGGCTCTTGCCCAGACGGGGATAGGTGACAACCCGCTCGAACGCCTTGTCGAGGTCGGCCATGTAGGCTCTGCCGCGCGCCTCGCCCCAGTGATCGAGGGACCATTGGGCGATGTCGACTAGGTCGCTCCGCGCCTCATCCGAAACAATGTGGCCGGTCACTAGACCTTCTGCTTGCTGGTGACCTGTTCCCAAAGATCCATCACATCGATCCTGCTGCGGCCGCTCTCCTCGCCCTTCACTAATTCAGCCCGCAGCGTGGCCAGATCGCGCTCGCGCTCCTGCATGAAGCGCAACGCCGCGCGCATCACCTCGCCCGCATCTGCGAAGTGACCCTCCGACACCTGGCCTCGCACGAACGAGGCCAGATGCTCGTCCAACTTCACCGTCGTGGTGCTGCCCATGGCGACATACTACTCGGCGGGCACGCCCGCTTCAAGAAAAGCGGGCGCGGGTCAACCCGCGCCCGCCCCGCTTCACTCCGCCGCGGCCGGCGCACTCTCATCCACCAGCGCCGGCACCACGGCCGGCAGCCGGCCCTTGTCCCGCTGCGCCGCGATCGCCCGCAGCCGGTTCATCACCGCGCCCGTGCCCGCCGGGATCAGGCGGCCCACGATCACGTTCTCCTTCAGGCCCATCAGGCTATCCACCTTGCCGGCCGTGGCCGCCTCGGTGAGCACCCGCGTGGTCTCCTGGAACGACGCCGCCGAGATGAAGCTCGGCGTCTGCAGCGAGGCCT
>CAXTJY010000532.1:0-158 GCA_964244395.1 uncultured Rhodovarius sp. | reverse complement strand
GATCACCTCGATGTGCTTGTCGTTGATCTTCACGCCCTGCAGGCGATAGACCTCTTGGATTTCCTCGACCAGGTAGTTGGCCAGCGCCTCGACACCCAGCACGCGCAGGATGTCGTGCGGCACGCGCGGGCCGTCCACCAGCGGGTCGCCGGCCTTCA
>CAXTJY010000531.1:1347-3361 GCA_964244395.1 uncultured Rhodovarius sp. | reverse complement strand
GCCGAGGGCCTCGCCATCGCCGAGAACGCTGACTCGGGCGAGCGCACGGTGTTCTCGTCGCGCTTCGCCTGCCCGGTCTCCGGCTTCACCATCGAGGAGATCGAGCCGCGGCTGTTCTCCTTCAATTCGCCGCAGGGCGCCTGCCCGTCCTGCGACGGGCTGGGGACGGAGACGTTCTTCGACCCCGCGCTGGTGGTGCCGGACGACAACAAGGCGCTGCGCGACGGCGCCATCGCCGCGTGGGTGAACGCCAACTCGCCCTATTACGACCAGACGCTGGACAGCCTGGCCAAGCACTTCAAGCAGCGCATGGACAAGGCCTGGGGAGAGCTGCCGCAGGAGTTCCGCCAGGCGATCCTGCACGGCACCGGCAAGGAATCGATCACGCTCAAATACAAGGACGGGCTGCGCGCCTATGAGGTCAGCAAGGCGTTCGAGGGCGTGATCCCGAATCTGGAGAGGCGTTTCCGGGAGACCGACAATCCCTGGGTGCGGGAGGATTTGTCCCGATATCAGGCGAAGAAGGCCTGCGCGGTGTGCACCGGCTTCCGATTGAAGCCTGAGTCGTTGAGCGTGAAGGTGGCGGGAAGCCATGTCGGGCAGGTTTGCGAGCTCTCGATCAGCGACGCGCGCAACTGGTTCGCCACGGTTAATGCGACGCTGACGCCGCAGCGGGCCGACATCGCGCGCCGCATCCTGAAGGAGATCGAGGAGCGGCTGCAGTTCCTGGTCGATGTCGGGCTGAACTACCTTTCTCTTGGCCGGGCCTCGGCCACGCTATCGGGTGGGGAATCGCAGCGTATCAGGCTGGCTTCACAGATCGGTTCAGGTCTCACCGGCGTGCTTTACGTTTTGGATGAACCCAGCATCGGCCTACACCAGCGCGACAACGAGCGCTTGCTGGGCACGCTGCGGCGGCTGCGCGACATCGGCAACACCGTGCTGGTGGTGGAGCATGACGAGGACGCCATCCGCCAGGCCGACCACCTGATCGACATCGGCCCGGCGGCCGGGGCAGGGGGTGGGCGCATCATCGCCCAGGGCACGCCGGCGGAGGTGGAGGCGCATCCCGACAGCATCACCGGCGCCTATCTGTCGGGTCGGCGCGAGGTGCCGATGCCGGCGGAACGGCGGAAGTTCGACAAGAAGAAGATGCTGCGGCTGGTCGGCGCCACCGGCAACAATCTGAAGAATGTGACGGCGGAGATCCCGCTCGGCACCTTCTGCTGCGTCGCCGGGGTGTCAGGCGGTGGCAAGTCCACGCTGATCATCGAGACGCTGTACAACGCCACGGCGCGGCGGCTGATGGGGGCAGGCACTGTGCCGGCGCCGCATGACAGGATCGAGGGGTTGGAATACCTCGACAAGATCATCGACATCGACCAGTCGCCGATCGGCCGTACGCCGCGCTCCAACCCCGCCACCTATACCGGGCTGTTCGCGCCGATCCGCGACTGGTTTTCCGAGCTGCCGGACAGCCGGGCGCGCGGCTACAAGGCCGGGCGGTTCAGTTTCAACGTGAAGGGTGGGCGGTGCGAGGCCTGCCAGGGCGACGGGCTGATCAAGATCGAGATGCACTTCCTGCCCGACGTGTACGTCACCTGCGACACCTGCAAGGGCAAGCGCTACAATCGCGAGACGCTGGAGGTGAAGTTCCGCGGCAAGTCCATCGCCGATGTGCTGGACATGACGGTGAGCGACGGGCGCGAGTTCTTCTCGGCGGTGCCCGGCATCCACGACAAGCTGAAGACGCTGGAGGAGGTCGGCCTGGGCTACATCCACCTCGGCCAGCAGGCGACGACGCTGTCGGGCGGCGAGGCGCAGCGGATCAAGCTTTCGAAGGAACTCAGCCGACGCGCCACCGGGCGCACCCTTTATATCCTGGACGAACCCACCACAGGCCTGCATTTCGAGGACGTCCGGAAACTGCTGGAGGTGCTGCACGCGCTGGTCGCCACCGGCAACACGGTGCTGGTGATCGAGCACAATCTGGAGGTCATCAAGACGGCGGATT
>CAXTJY010000531.1:0-1337 GCA_964244395.1 uncultured Rhodovarius sp. | reverse complement strand
GCTGGATCTGGGGCCGGAAGGCGGCGAGGGCGGCGGGCGCATCGTGGCGGCAGGTACGCCCGAGGAGATCGCGGCGGAACCCGAAAGCCACACCGGGCGGTTCCTGGGGCCGATCCTGGCGCGACACGCGGCGGTCGCGGCGCCGAAGCGGCGCAAGCGCGCCGCCGCCGGAGTCAACTGAACAGGAAATCCGAGGCGCTCAGGCCGGTGACGTCATAGACGTCGATGCGGTTGGCGGCCCAGGTCACGACCGAATGCATGCCTGCTTCATAAATATTGAGCTGGGCGAAGCCGGTGATGCCGCTGCCGGCGCCGGCGAAGACAATCCGGTCGCCTTCGCCGCGGTTGAAATCGAAGATCTGGTCGTAGCCGGTGCTGGCCTCGGCATAGAGGAACCGGTCGGCGCCAGTGCTGCCGACGAGTTGATCGTCGCCCGCACCGCCCTGCAAGGTGTCATGACCGGCGCCGGCGCGCAGCACGTCATTGCCCGCGCCTCCGTTCAAGGCGTCCTGGCCGCCGCCGCCCCACAGCGTATCGTCCCCGCCGGCGCCGTCGAGGACGGCGTTGAGGACGCCGGTCGCCACAAGGGCGTCGTCGCCGCCGCTGCCGGTGAGGCTTCCGGCCACGCTCAGATAGACGGCCTCGATGTTGGCGGAAGTGACCGTCCAGCCGCTGACGGTGACGAATACCGCATCGGTGCCGCCACCGAAATCGAGACTACAACGCGTGTTAGTCTTTGCGGGGCTGATGTTTGCCAGCCAATCTGGGGTAGAGACGCGCATGGGCTTGCAATTAAACGACATTCGACACTCTTTTGGGTCTAAGGAAGTGTTGCGCGGCATATCGCTGGACGTGGCCCCCGGCGAGATCCTGTGCCTGCTCGGCCCCTCGGGAGACGGAAAGACCACGCTGCTGCGCCTGGTCGCCGGTCTGGAACCCTTGCAGCGCGGACGCATCACACTCGATGCCGCCACCCTGGCCGAACCCGGCCGCGACATGCCGCCCGAGAACAGGCGTGTGGGCCTCGTCTTCCAGGACTACGCGTTGTTCCCGCATTTGACGGTGGCCGACAATGTCGGCTTCGGCCTGTCCCGCCTGCCGCGGTCCGAGCGCGCCGCCCGCGTCACCGAGGCGCTGGCCAGGGTGCGGCTGGAGGATCGCGGCGGCGCTTGGCCGCACCAGCTTTCCGGCGGCATGCAGCAGCGGGTGGCGCTGGCCCGTGCCCTGGCCCCCCGCCCGGCCGTTCTGCTGCTGGACGAAGCCTTCGCCAGCCTCGATGCGCGGCTGCGCGAGCAGGTGCGCGACGACACGCTGCATGTGCTTCAGCAGGCCGGCAT
>CAXTJY010000530.1:0-3386 GCA_964244395.1 uncultured Rhodovarius sp. | reverse complement strand
CGCAGCCGAATTCCAGCATCCGCGCGGCGCCGGACGCGGCAGCGCGCAACAGGGTCTGCTCGGCCGCGGTCATCGCGGGGGCCAGGGGTTCGGTCATGGGGGGGAGTGTGGCGGGCGGGGTTTGATGGCGGGTTAAGGGGGTGTGCCTGGCCTTCCGTATCGCTGAAGCGTTGGGAGCTGGCCGGGTCAAGCCCGGCCATGACGGTGGATCCAAGCCCGGCCATGACAGGGGGATTCATGCGCGGCCATGACGGTGGTTTTCGAGCCCGGCTATGACGGTGGGGCCGGTCGTTCGCGCTGCGGTGACGTCAGGTCAGGCACTCGCCAGCAGCACCACCCCCAAGCCGATGCAGGCGATGGCCGCCAGCTTCTGCCCGCCCAGCGATTCGCCGAAGAACCACCAACCCAGCACCGCGATCACGATGTAGCTCGCCGCCGTGCAAGGCAGCGCCACGCTCATCGGGATGCGACGCAGCGCGATGATGTAGAGCAATGCCGCCCCACCGTAAAAACCCAGCCCGATAACGGTCTGCCAGCGGAAGAGCTGACCGATGAAGCTGCCGGTGCCGTCGCCGGTGCCGGCCTTCAGCAGCACCTGGCCGATCAGCGAGGAGAAGATGGCGCCGATCAGGACGCCCCAATACATGGTCATGTGACGGTCTCGTGCGCGCGGGCGGGAATGACCTCGCGCACCACCCCCTGCGGCTTGCCGTTGGCGGAGAGGAAGGCGCGGCCGACATACTCGCCCATCACGCCCAGGATCATGAACTGCACGCCGGCCAGCAGCAGATAGACCACCATGGTCGACGCCCAGCCGGAGGGGGTGCCGAAGAAGATCGCCTCGATGGTGACGAAGGCCGCGGCCAGCAGCCCCAGCACGCCCATAGCGGCACCCGCGAACACCGCCACCCGCAGCGGCACGACCGAAAAGTTGGTCGCCAGGTTCAGCCACAGCAGGGCGAGCCGCTTCAGCGTGTAGTTGCTGCGCCCTTCGGCGCGCGGGTAATGCGCGACCTCGATGGAGGCGATGCGCTGCGTCACCTGCATGATCAATCCGTCCACATAGGGATAGGGGCCGCGGTATTTGGTCACCTCGGCCACCACCAGCGCACTCATGCAGCGGAAGCTGGAGAGGTAAAGTCCCTTGGGCTTGTCCAGCAGCCAGTCGGCCACCTGGTTGGCGAAGCGGCTGCCCAGGTTGCGCCAGCCCTCATGCTCCTTCTTGGCATAGCGCGTATACACCACGTCCCAGCCGCCCATCCGGGCGTGGTCGTAGATGCGCAGCACCTCCTCGGGCGGGTTCTGCAGATCGTCGTCCATGGTGATGACGTAGGCGCCGCGGGCATGGCGCAGGCCGGTCATGACCGCGTTGTGCTCGCCGAAGTTGCGGGCGTGTTCCAGGTAGGTCAGCGGCACGGTGGCGTCGCGCGCCAGCGCCCGGCAGACATCGCCGCTGTCGTCCGGACTGCCGTCATTGACCAGGATGATCTCGATGCCGCCGGCCGGCTTCAACGCCGACAAAGCGGCCACCAGCCGCCCCACGGTGGCGGCGCCCCGATAGACGGGGACAACGATCGACAGGCCAATTTGCGGTTCCATGGCGGCTTCCATCAAGGGCGGGTTGCAGTGACGATGAGCGAGCCGCCCACCGGAAAGCGGATGCCGGCACGCATCATCGCGTGTTCGATGCGGGTGACGGCGTAGAGGCTCGCATCGAGCCAGGGCGGGAAGGTGCCGACATCGGACGAGGCGTCGGCCCGGGCGTGCAGCACCTTTCGCTGCAGCACCATCAGCGGCAGCAGCAGGGCGTTCCAGTGCCGGGCGCAGGGCGAGACGAAGCCTGCGGCCGTCAGTTCGGCCTCGATGCCGCCGCGGGTGTAGCGGCGCACGGTGTGGACCCGCGCATCATGCGCCGAGCGCAGCCAGGGGAGCGCCGGCAGGTTCAGCACCAGCCGTCCGCCGGGGGCCAGCACGCGGTGCAGTTCGGCCAGCATCGTCGCGGGTTCGGCGCCGGCGTGGCAGAGCACGTCCAGGCTCGCGACGGCGGAGAAGCTGGCATCGGCGAAAGGCAGCGCGTTGACGCTGCCGGCGACGACGGGGCGGCCCGATTTCGCGGCGGCGCGCGCCGCTGCGGCCGGGTTGTATTCCAGGCCGATCGAACCGGGCTCGATGCCGTCGCGAACCCGGGCGAGGAAGCCGCCGGTGCCGCAGCCGGCGTCCAGCAGGCGGGCGCCCTGCGGCAGGCTCTCCCGCGCATGGGCGTGCATGGCGCGGTACCACCACATCGCCTGTTCGGCGGCATCCATCAGATCGTATTCGGCGGGTTCCACGAGGGCGCTTGTCGCCGGCAATCGCGGCGGGAACAAGCCGATGGCGGGACGGGGCGGTGGCGCGGCCGGCGCGACTGGGCCATTTCCGCCATGATTCGCCGGCATGGTTTGCCCGGGCGCGCCGTTGCCCCATCATGGCACCACTTCGATGGACACGCTCCTCACCCGCCCCGCACCGCCGCCCGCCGCACCGCCGCCGCCAGCCCCGCGGCTGGAGCAGGCGCGCGAGACGCTGCACCGGGTGCTGGCGCTGCTGCCCGCCCTGCCCTTTCTGGTCAGCGCCCTGCTGCCGCCGCTGAACCACGACGTCGCCGCGGTGCTCAATTTCTCCGGCCGCTGGCTGAATGGCGAGCGGCTCTACGCCGACCTCATCGACGTCAATCCGCCGCTCATCTTCATCCTGAACCTGATCCCCGCCGCGATGGGCGAATGGCTGCCGATCAACCCGGTGCAGGCGCTGGTGCTGTGCGTGCTGGCGGTGATGGCAGGCAGCTTCGCACTGTGCTGGCGGCTGCTGCCGCTGCTCGGGCTGCCGCCGATGATGCGCGTGGTGGCACTGGGCACCTTGCCCATCACCATGCTGGGGGCCGGCTATGATTTCGGCCAGCGCGAGCATCTGATGGTGATCGCGGCGCTGCCCTGGCTGGTGCTGGCGGCGCTGCGGGCGGAGGGCGGGCGGGCACCCCCGGGGATCACTTTGGGGGTGGCGATGCTCGCGGCCGCGGGCTTCGCGCTGAAGCCGCATTTCCTCGCGATCCCCGGCCTCGTCGAGCTGTGGGTGTTCTGCTGCCTGGGTCCGCGCCGAGCCTTGCGGGACCCGGTTCCCTGGATCATGGCCGCCTGCTTCGGCCTGTACCTGCTGAGCCTGCCGTTGGTCTTCCCCCTCTACCTCAACCAGGTGGTGCCGCTGGTGCTGGACAATTATCTGTCCCTGGCCGGCCTGACCTGGTGGCAGTTGCTGGCGACGGAGCGGATGCTGCCCATCGCCGTGTTGCTGGCGGTGTTGGGAGTGCTGGCATTCCGTGGCGGGCCGGCGCTTGGCCGCCCCGTGGCGCT
>CAXTJY010000529.1:1993-3413 GCA_964244395.1 uncultured Rhodovarius sp. | reverse complement strand
GCCAGGCGGGCCAACGGCACCTCCTCGATGCACAGGCCGGCCGAGGCATCCATCCGCAGCATGGGGCGGCTTGCGATGAGCTCGACGAAGGAAGGATCTTGCGAGGCTGGGGCGAGGGCGGCGGACATCGGTACAGGATGATGCCGCGGCCGCCTTTCGCAAAGGGTTTTCACGGTTCAACATCCTGCCATGGCGACGGTACGGACGATGCGGGCGGACGAGGTGGCGCAGGCCGTGGAATGGGCTGCGCGCGAGGGCTGGAATCCCGGCGACGGCGACGCCGGCGCCTTCCTGGCGCATGACCCCGATGCGTTCCTGATGGCGGAGGAGGATGGCCGGATGCTGGCCTGCATCAGCGCGGCGCGGAACGGACCGGCGCATGGCTTCATCGGCTTCTACATCGCCGCCCCCGAAATGCGGGGGCACGGGCACGGAATGGCGGTGTGGCGGGCGGCGATGGCACGGCTGGCCGGGCGCGGGATCGGGCTGGATGGGGTGGTGGCGCAGCAGGCGAACTACCAGAAATCCGGCTTTGAACTCGCATGGAACAACGCACGCCATTTCGGGCTGGTGGCGCCCGGCGGGCCGCTACCGGCGGCTGCATCGGTGCCGTTCGACGAATTGGTGGCCTATGACGCGGCTTGCTTCGGCATGGCGCGGCCGGAGTTCCTGCGGAAGTGGATCGGCGTGCCAGGGCGCGTGGCGCTGGTGCTGCCGGGTCTGCGCGGGTTTGCGGTCGGGCGGCGGGCGCGGGAGGGCACGCGGGTCGGGCCGCTGTTCGCCGATGACGCGACGGGCGCGGCCGCGTTGCTGGCCGGTCTGGCGGCGGCCCTGCCGGGCCCGTTGGTGCTGGACGTGCCGGAGGCGAACGTGGCCGCGCTGGCTCTTGTCCAAGCCGCCGGGATGACGAGGGCGTTCGAGACGGCGCGCATGTATGTGGGGCCTCCGCCGACGATGGCGTGGGAAAAGATCTTCGGCATCACCAGCCTGGAATTTGGCTGAACTGCGCGGGCGCGGCTTTGCCGCGGCTTTTCGGGCCAGGCCCTATTCGCGGTTCTTCTTCCGCCACTCATCGATGGTGGCGATCGCCTCCTGCTTTGCCACCCGCTCATGCTGCCCCGCCACGTCGCCCGTCTGCACCGGCTTGGCCTCCTTGCCCGCCCCGTCATAGGTCGTCCAACGCCAGTTATTGCGGCCCTTCAGCGGCCCCACGGTGTAAATGCAACCACGATGTTCGGCCAAGATCAGGCATCCATTTTCAAAGCAGCGATGAAGGCACTCTGCGGTATTTCAACTTTGCCGAACTGACGCATACGCTTCTTGCCTTCCTTCTGCTTGTCCAGCAGCTTTCTCTTGCGGCTGATGTCGCCGCCATAACACTTGGCCGTCACGTCTTTCGACATCGCGGAGATCGTTTCGC
>CAXTJY010000529.1:0-1983 GCA_964244395.1 uncultured Rhodovarius sp. | reverse complement strand
ATGGCGGCCTGGATGGGGATCTTGAACAGCTGGCGTGGAATCAGCTCCTTCAGCCGCTCGCAGATGCTCCGCCCGCGCCGCTCGGCCGCGTTGCGGTGCGCCATGAAGCTCAACGCATCAACCGGCTCGTTGTTGACGAGTATCGAGATTTTAACGAGATCGCCTTCCTCGTAGCCATCCATCGAGTAGTCGAAGCTGGCGTAGCCGCGGCTGATGCTCTTGAGACGGTCGTAGAAGTCGAACACCACCTCGTTCAGCGGCAGCCGATACACCGCCATGGCGCGGCTGCCGACATAGGTCAGCTCCACCTGCTGGCCGCGGCGTTCGTTGCACAAGGTCAGCACGGAGCCGAGATAGTCGTCCGGCACGAAGATGGTCGCCTTTATCCAGGGCTCCTGAATGCTGTCGATCAGCGTGCCGTCCGGCATGTCGGCGGGGTTGTGGAGGTCGAACTCCTCGCCATTGGTGCGCCGCAGCTTGTACACCACCGAGGGCGCGGTCGCGATCAGATCGAGGTCGAATTCGCGGCTCAGCCGCTCCTGCACGATCTCGAGGTGCAGCAGCCCCAGGAAGCCGCAGCGATAGCCGAAGCCCAGCGCCGCGCTGCTCTCCGCCTCGAAATGAAAGCTGGCATCGTTCAGCCGCAGCTTGCCCAGCCCGTCGCGCAGTTTTTCGAAGTCGTCGGAATCGATGGGAAAGAGGCCGCACCACACCACGGGGATGGAGGGCTTGAAGCCGGGCAGGGCTGCCTCCGCCGGGCGCCGGTCCTCGGTGATGGTGTCGCCCACATTGGTGTCGGCCACCGTCTTGATGGCGGCATTCAGATAGCCCATCTCGCCCGGACCCAGATGGTCCCGCTGCACCATCTTGGGCGTGAAAACGCCGACCTGGTCGATGAGGTGGGTCATCCCGTTGCTCATCATCCGCACCTTCATGCCGCGCTTGAGGATGCCGTCCTTGACCCGCACCAGGATGATCACGCCCAGATAGGCATCGTACCAACTATCCACCAGCAGCGCCTTCAGCGGCGCGTCCGGATCGCCCTTGGGCGCCGGCAGGCGGGTGACGATGGCCTCCAGCACGCCCTCGATGTTCAGGCTGGTCTTGGCCGAGATCATCACGGCTTCCGACGCGTCGAGGCCGATCACATCCTCGATTTGCTGCTTCACCCGGTCCGGCTCGGCCGCCGGCAGGTCGATCTTGTTGAGGATGGGCACGATCTCGTGGCCGGCGTCCAGCGCCTGGTAAACGTTTGCCAGGGTCTGCGCCTCGACGCCCTGGGAGGCATCCACCACCAGCAACGACCCCTCGCAGGCCGCCAGGGAACGCGAGACCTCGTAGGCAAAATCGACGTGGCCCGGCGTGTCCATCAGATTCAGCGTGTAATCGAGCCCATCCTTGGCGCGGTAGGTCAGGCGCACCGTCTGCGCTTTGATGGTGATGCCGCGCTCCTTCTCGATGTCCATGTTGTCCAGCACCTGCTCGGTCATCTCGCGAGCGGTCAGGGCGCCCGTGGTCTGGATCAGCCGGTCCGCCAGGGTCGACTTGCCATGGTCGATATGGGCGATGATCGAGAAGTTGCGGATGCGGTCCAGCGGGCTGGTGTCGTGCGTGTCGGACATGGGATTTCCGGGGAAAGGGGCGCCGCGGCCGGCGCGCGTGGCTCACATAGGGCCGAACGGCCGGCTTGTCATGGCCGGATGAGGCGGACCTCGATGCCGAGGGGGAGCGTGGCCCAGATGCGGTCGGCGGTGAGGACGGGCAGGGCGCGCGTTTGCGCGGTGGCGATGCACGCGCAATCGGCCAAAGAAAGCTTGCCTCGATGAGCACGCAGCAAGTTCGCAGCGCCCTCCGCCTCTGCTGCGCCCAATGGCACGATGACCAGTTGAAGCAACTCTACCCCCCGGAGTGCAACGACCGGGTCGACATTTCGGTGCGCCAGCACCTCGATCAGGTTAGCCGCAGCCATCAGGCCGTGGAGCG
>CAXTJY010000528.1:0-3431 GCA_964244395.1 uncultured Rhodovarius sp. | reverse complement strand
GGCGGATCGCATCCACCACCTCGAAAGGCCGCAGCGATTCGCCGCGCGACCTGAGGCCGATCAATGAATCAGACCCGCCCAGCTGCTCGGCGATGTTGACGATGAAGCTGCCGTTGCCCGCGAAGGGCGTGGCCATCTGCTGACCGAAGAAATCCTGCACCCGCACCCAGAATCGGTCATCCAGGATGTCCGTATCGTTGACCACCACCATGTTGGCGACGTCGTCGCTGCCGTTCTTGTGCGGCGGCATATTCTCGGCCCGCGTGGCGCCCTCCGCCAGCGCCGGCGGGCCTTCGGGGAACGCGCTGCGCACCGCGCCGCGGATGCGCGCGCCGATCACATGCCGCCGCCCATCGGCGCGAAAATCGGCCAGAATGCGCGTCGGGTTCGGTTGCTCCCGCACCCGCGCCGCGTCCATGATCATCGACTGGTTCGAACTGGTCAGCAGCGGAGTGAATTCGGTGGTGGCGCCGACCCTTTGACGCACCAGCCCGGCGCTGCCCACGCTCACCTGCTCTAACTGCGCGGTGACGAGTTCATTGCGGTTCAGGCTGTCGCCCTGCATCGCGTACCAGGCGACGTAGTCCACCGCCTGTACACGGTCATTCTGCCCCGCCCGCACCCGCCAGGCACCGCGCAGATCGAGTACCACCTGGTCGCTGACCGTCTCCACACCCCAGGCATTCAGCAGCCGGTCGAGACTGGAAGAGGTATCCGGCCCCGGAGTGCCGGGCGGCGCCTGGTTGCGGGCCGCCTGCATCTCGCTATGCGGGTCAAGCATCGCCAGCAGCCGGCCGCCGCGCATGACGAACTGGTCGATGGCGTAGAGGGTGGTCTCCGGCAGGTTTTGCGGATGCAACAGCATCAGCACGCGGATGTCCTGGTCGATCACCTGGGCATCAGGCGCTACATCCCGCAGCGTCACGAATTGCCGCAGCTGGTTCATCACCACCTGTGGCTGCGCCAGGGCCGGCTGGCGCAACATCATGGCGCGCGGATCGCCATTCAGCGGCAACGCCGTCAGCAGGCCTACGATGGGCCGGGTCGGGTTGGACAGCTCGTAAATCAGTCGGGTGAGGTCGAGTTCCAGGAAGCGCTCCCGCTCCGGCTGGAAGAACGGAATGGTGCGCTCGTCATCGCCGAAATTGCTGGCGGCGAGGCCGAAGAACACCTGCTCGCCGGCCTGGTCCAGCGGCACCGCTTGCAGGCCCAGCGAGGTTGCCCGATCCTCGGTGTCTGAAAAGGGTTCGGGGTCCAGCAGCTCCAGCCGCAGCTTGCCGCCCGATGCCGCGACGTATTCGCCCAGCATGTCGCGCACCCGCTCGGCATAGGCGCCATAGACCGGGATTTCCGCGCCCAGCCTGCGGGAATAGAACAGCCGCATGGTGATGGGGTCGCGCAGCCCGCCCAACACTTGCCGGGTCCCCGCGGAAAGGGTGTAGAGCCGGGCCTGGGTCAGATCGACGCGCGCATTGGTGGCGAAGCGGTCGGCCAGCATGTTGATGCCGATGGCGAGCGCCGCCGCCGCCGCCACCCCGAAGATCGAGAACCCTAGTCTGCGCAGCATGGCCTCAATCCGCCTTTCGGTGGTCGAGCACCACATTGTTCACGAACAGCCAGAAGGCCATGAAGCTGACGAAGAACACCACATCGCGCGCCGAGACGACGCCACGGGTGAAGCCGGAAAAGCGGTCCGCCACCGACAGCGCGCGGGCGACATCGGCCAGTTGCGGCACGTTGACGGTCAGGAAGGCAGTGACCACCGGCGAGCCGGCGGCGGCGAAGACGAAGCAGGCGGCGACGGCGAGGACGAAGGCGACGACCTGGTTCTTGGTCAGCGCCGAGATCGCGGCGCCCAGCGCGAGATAGGCGCCTGCCACGAAAAGACAGCCGACATAGCCGGCCAGGACAACGCCGTTATCCGGCTCGCCCAGCCAGTTGATGGTGATCCAAAGCGGAAAGGTCAGCGCCAGCGCGATGCCGCAGAACGCCCAGGCGGCCAGGAACTTGCCGACCACGGCATGCCACTGCGGGATCGGCAGCGTTAGCAGCAGCTCGATGGTGCCAAGGCGGCGTTCCTCGGCCCAGAGCCGCATGGTGAGGGCCGGAACGAGGAACAGGAACAGCCAGGGCACAAAGGAGAAGAACGGGTTGAGGTCGGCCTGCCCGCGGGCAAAAAAGTTGCCGAGCGTGAAGGTGAGCGCACCCGACATCACCAGGAAGATGACGATGAAGACGTAGGCGACGGGGGTGGCGAAATAGCCGGCAAGTTCGCGGCGGGCGACCGAGATCATGCCGCGCGCTCGGTGGTCAACGCGCGGAACACCTCCTCCAAACTCCGGCCGGTCTGCTCCAGCACCGAGGGCGGCGCGTCCACCACCACCTTCCCATGAGCAATGATGATGGCGCGGGTGCAGACGGCGCCGACCTCTTCCAGGATGTGGGTGCTGATGATGATGGCCTTATCGGGTGCCATTTCGCGGATCAGGGCGCGCACCTCGTGCTTCTGGTTGGGGTCCAGCCCGTCGGTCGGCTCGTCCAGCACCAACACCGGTGGTTCGTGCAGCAGCGCCTGGGCCAGGCCGACGCGGCGCTTGAAGCCCTTGGACAGGGTCTCGATCGGCTGCAGGCGCACGCCTTCCAGCTGGGTGCGCTCCATGGCGCGGCCAACGCGGCGGGTCAGTTCGGCGCCGCGGAAGCCGCGGATGCGGGCGGTGAAGCCCAGAAAGGCGGACACGGTCATCTCCGGGTAGGTCGGCGCGCCCTCGGGCAGGAAGCCCAGCGAGCGCTTGGCGCGCACGGGCTCGTCGACAACATCGGCACCGCAGATGCGCGCCGTGCCGGCACTGGGCGCCATGAAGCCGGACAGCATGCGCATGGTGGTGGATTTGCCGGCGCCGTTGGGGCCAAGGAAGCCCACCACCTCACCACGAGCGACGGAGAAGGTGACGTCATCCACGGCGGTAAAGCCGCCGAAGCGCTTGGTGAGGTGGTCGATCTCGATCAATGCGGTCAATGCTGGCCCCCCAAGGCTGCGGCATGGTGCATCGCGCAGCCGATTTCCATTGGCAAGGGGGGCGAGGCAGGCACCATCTTCCGCCCTCACCGCGGACATCACGCGAGCGACTGAACCCATGCCGGGCTGTGGACGCGACGGCGGCCTCTACAGCAGCCCGCCCCGTGCCTGGGCAAAGTCGCGCACCGCGTCCACGAACCCTTCCGCCTCCGCGTCGCCAATCTCCAGGCTCAGCGCCACCATGCCGCGCTTGGCCATGTAGAAGCCGCGCTCCAGCATATCCAGGAAGAACAGCTCGCGCAGGGGCAGGTTGTCGCGCAGTTCGGCAGGGGAGTGGGGGGCGTCGGGCTGGAAATGCACGGTCATCAGGCTGCCTATCCCGGTCCAATGCATGCCGGGCGCGATGCTGTCGAGC
>CAXTJY010000527.1:516-3435 GCA_964244395.1 uncultured Rhodovarius sp. | reverse complement strand
CATTCGCCCCTGCCGCAGCGCGGCCTCCAGCGCCTCGTACCATTCATCCGGCGGCGGAATGGCGGCGCCGGGCAGGATGGCGGCCAGGGTCAGCGGAAACTGCCGCCCCACAGAGTCGCAGGATGTCGCCATGACGCCGACCACGGAATCCGGACCGCAAGCCCCGGCGGAGAGCCGGAAGCGCCAACTTGGCGCCATCGCCCATGCGGCGTCCCAGCCCCCGCCCATCGCGGCGCGGGCTGCCTGGATGCCCTCGCTCAGCCAGGCATCCCAGGGCGCCACGAAGCTGCGCGGCAGGCCGCGCCGCACGAAGTCGCCATGCGCCGGCATCTTGCCGAACAGGCCGGTCTGCACCGGCCTCAGCCCGGTTGAGGGGTGAAGGTGGGGCAGCGGAACTCCAGCATCTCGCGCAGGCCGAAGGGGTTGATGCTGCTGCCGGCCACCAGGATGAAATCGGCTGTGCGGTCGCCGCGCGTCACGGTCAGGCGGAACCGATTGGGGTCCGACGTCGCCACCAGCCGGTTCGGCGTCAGGAACACCAGCTTGAGCGTGGACCACGCGCCGTCATAGGTCAGGTCGCCCTGGCTGGAGGGCGGGTCGAAGGTGAGCGTGATCGGCTGCATGGCCGGGAAGGCCAGCTCGATCGGCCGGCCGCCGCCGCCAGGCTGCAAGGCGGTGCGCGCGCCGGAGGCCTCCAGGACGGCCGCCGTCACGCCCGCGCCCAGCCCCTGCGGCAGGAGCTGGAAGCGGAAGCCATTGGCCACGCCGGTCGGGAAGAACGCGTCGCGGATGGCGGCGGCGCGCTGGAACTGCAGTAGGTCCCCCGCCGAGACCGCCGGCGGGAGCCCCTCGGCCGCGACCGGGCGCCAGGGCCGCTGCGTCGTGTCGGCATAAGGCCGCAGATGGGTGGTGAAGAACTGGTCGAACACGCCGCCGGGGGCGAAGAGCCGGATGAAGTCGTCGGTCGGCATATCGGCCGCGCCGACGGTGCGGCGGAACGGGAAGCGCGTCTCGATGCCGCGGCACAAGGGGAGCAATGCCCCTGCCCCGCCGCCACCGCCGCCTCCACCACCGCCACCCCCGCCGGCCGCCGCCGCGATGGCGGCCTGGGCGCCGCCAGCCCGGGCCCGCCCGGTGGATTGCGCCATCGCCACCAGCCAGGCTCGCAGCGGGTCCGGCTGGCGCTGCGCCTCGGCCAGCAGACGCTGGCCGGGGTCCAGCCCCGTGCTGGCCGGCGGCACCGTGCCCGGTGCCGACTGCGCCAGCCGCGCAACCTGGACGTAAAGGTCGTTCAGGATGGTCAGCACTCCGTCCAACGGGGCGCCGGCCGCATCGCGCAACGCCTGGAAGCGCGCCTCGACGACGCGCCCCACCGGCTCCGCCGGGTTGGCGGCGGCCATGCCCACGGCGGCCGCGACCCGGCCGGCGGTGGCAGCAGCCGCAGCAGCCGCCGCCCCGGCAGGCGGCAGTTCCGGCGCCGTCCCGGGCGAAAGCTGCCGGGCCATGGCCCGCAGCAGGTCCTTCATGGGTGAGTTCGGGGCGCCCAGCAGGTTCAGCCCTTCGGCCGCCGCGTTCAGGCTGGCGAAGGGCGGCAGTGCCAGGTCGCCGATCAGCCCTTCCCACGCCCGCACATAGTCGGCCGCGTACAGCGCCATCACGTCGCTTTCCAAGCGGCGCGGGTCGCCGGCCGCGCTGGCCGCCTCCGGCCCCAGCACCCAGGATTCGCTCGCCGCTTCCAGCACCGCCTGGCTCAGCCGCGGCAACACCGCGCCATACAGCCCGGCGATGGTGAAGACCCCTGGCACGCCCTCGGTCAGCGCCCGGCCGGAAGGCCGGGTGAAGTACCGGCTGCCCGCCGCGCCCAGCGCGCTTCCCGGCGCCCAACCCGGCACGTTGTCGGCCAGCGGCCGCAGCCGGGCATAGACGCGCTGCGCCATCGGCAGCCGCGAAAACACCCGCCGCGCCTGATCCACCAGCGCGCCGTCCAGCGGATAGGTCGCCAGGGTGCCGCCCAGCATCGCCTCCAGATGCCCGCCCAGCGCCTCGCGCCGCGGCTGATTCACCGCGCCGGGAAAGGCCTGCTGCCAATCGAACCTGAACCAGTCCAGCACCAGGGCGCGGTCCAGCGGCCCCTGCTTGCCCAGCATGAGATAGACGCGCACGGCCTCGTACAGGAAGTCCGGCCGCTGGATGCCCTCGCGGATTTGGGTCTCCAGCCGGGCCAGCAGGCGCGGCAGCAGCACGCGGTCCAGCGCGCGGCGATAGGCCGAGTCGGCACCGGAGACCAGCATCTCCTCCTGGCTCAGGCCGAAGCCCGGCCAATCGCCCCGGGCCGCCGGCGGCAGCCCGCGGCTGGCGTCCAGATACACCAGCACGGGTGCCAGGTCGCTGCTCTGCACCCGGGCCAGCGGGGCCGCGCCGCCGGCCTGCTCGGCGGCGGTGACGGACTGGCCGAGCAGCGCGGTGCGGGTCGATTCGGTCTTCAGCGCCGTCCAGCTCCAGCCCGCACCGGCCAGCACCAGCAGCAGCGCCGCCGCCCAGGATCCGAGCTGGATCATGCGGCCGCGCGATTGCAGCCCGCGGTCATTCGCCGCCAGCCGTGCCTCGTTGAACACCACGTCCTTCAGCGTGCGGCCGAGGAAATAGGCTCGGCCCTTCTGTCCCATCACGGCGGCGGGACGCGCGGGGTCGAGCCCGAAGCTGCGTGACAGCGCGCCGGCCAGCCGGTCCAGCGGCGAGCCCTCCTGCGTGCCGGAGGTGAAATACACGCCGCGCAGGAAGGGCGCGGGGTCCAGCTTGCCGCCGCCAAACGCCGCCTGGGCGAAATCGCGCAACGGCCCTTCCAGCGAGGCGAACTGCGCCGGGAAGCCGGCGATGGCGGCACGCTGGGCCGGCCCGCGCTCGGCCTGCAGGCGTTCC
>CAXTJY010000527.1:0-506 GCA_964244395.1 uncultured Rhodovarius sp. | reverse complement strand
CCCCACTGGTGGAACTTCTCGAGCTCGCGCTGCGAGAGGTGGCGCTTGATCCAGGCGAACTGCCCCTTGCCCGAGAGCCGGTCCATCAGCCGGGCCTGGAGGGCGGTGAATTCCTCGCCAAACTTCTCCACCCCCGAGGCCACCGGGAAGGTAAAGCCCCACACCTGCTCGCGCGCGCCGCGGTCCAGGTCGTCGTAGAATTCGGTGAAGCCGGGCAGCAGGTCGGATTTCGTCACCACGAAATACACCGGCAGGCGCTGCCCCAGCCGGGTCTCCAGCTCCTTGATACGGCGCCGCACCTGGCGGGCATGGCTCTCGCGCGCCTGGGCATCCAGCCGCGACAGCATGTCGACGCCGAAGGCCACCAGCACGCCATTCAGCGGCTGCTTCGGCCTGTTTTTCTTCAACAGGTCGAGGAAGCGCTCCCACCCCGCCTTGTCGGCATCCGCATCGCTGTCCTGGGTGGTGTAGCGGCCGGCGGTGTCGATCATCACCGCGCGTTCGGT
>CAXTJY010000526.1:0-3441 GCA_964244395.1 uncultured Rhodovarius sp. | reverse complement strand
GCACATGCTCGTCCGCCAGCACCTCGGCCGGCGTGCCCTCGGCGATCTTCTTGCCGAAATCCAGCACCATGACGCGGTGGCTGATGTCCATCACCACGCCCATGTCGTGCTCGATCATCAGCACCGTCATGCCCCATTCCTGGTTCAGGTCGATGATGAAGCGCGCCATGTCCTCCTTCTCCTCCAGGTTCATCCCGGCCATCGGCTCGTCCAGCAGGATCAGCTTCGGGTTCACCGCCACCGCGCGCGCCAGCTCAACCCGCTTGCGCAGCCCGTAGCTCAGCGTGCCGGCCGGGGCGTGGCGCACGTGCTGGATCTCCAGGAAGTCGATGATCTCCTCGACGGCGCGGCGGTGCTCCAGCTCCTCGCGCTGCGCCGCGCCCCAGTACAGCATTCCCCGCAGCACACCGCCGCGCATCAGGTGGTGCCGCCCCACCATGATGTTCTCCAGCACGCTCATATGGCCGAACAGCGCCAAGTTCTGGAACGTGCGCCCCAAGCCCAGCGCCGCGCGCCGGTTTGCCCCCATCCGGGTGATGTCCTGCCCCTCGAACAGCACCCGCCCCTCGGTCGGGCGATACCGGCCGGAGACGCAGTTCACCATGCTGGTCTTGCCCGCGCCATTCGGTCCGATGATGGAGAAGATCTCGCCCCGCCGCACATGGAAGCTCACCTCGGTCAGCGCGCGCACGCCGCCGAACCGCAGGGACACATTGTCGGCTTCCAGGACGGCCGGCTCCACCTTCGCTCCCACGCCCGATTGCCGATGACGCTAGGGAAAACGGACGGCGGCGGCAAGACGTGCCCGCTGGCGCGGCGCCGGCAGCCACCGTAAAGACGCCGCATGGAAATCGTGCATTCGGTCCTGGCCTTGATGACCGCGTGCATCGGCATCGCCGTGCTGGCGCGGCTGTGCAAGCTGCCCTACGCCGTGCTGCTGATCCTGGTCGGCATGGTGCTGGCCTTCCTGCCGGCCAAGCCCGACATCGCCCTGCAGCCGGATGTAGCGCTGGCCTTCTTCCTGCCCCCGCTGCTGATGGCCAGCGCCTACCGGACGGACTGGCGGGCTTTCAGGCGTGCCCTGAGGCCTATCCTGCTGCTGGCGCTGGGCGCCGTCATCTTCACCAGCTTCATGGTCGCCTGGGTCGCGCGGCAGATGCTGCCGGACATCCCCTGGGCCGCGGCCATCGCGCTGGGTGCCATCGTGGCCCCGCCCGACGCGGTGGCCGCCGCCGCCGTGCTGCAACGGGTGCGCCTGCCGCGCGGCCTGGTGACGATCCTGGAGGGTGAAAGCCTGGTCAATGACGGCTCGGCCCTGGTGCTCTACCGCGTCGCCGTCACCGCCGCGCTGGCCGGGGCGGCGGCACCGCTCTACCAGGTCGCCGGCTCCTTCCTGCTGGTGGCGGCGGGCGGCATCGCCATCGGCTGGGTCATCGGCCGCGGCGCGCTGTGGCTGATCCCCCGGCTGCGCGACACGCTGCTGGAAATCTGCCTCAGCTTCCTCGTCTGCTACGCGGCCTTCCTGGGCGCCGAGGCGGTGCATGTCTCGGGCGTGCTGGCGGTGGTGACGGCCGGCATCATGATCGGCCAGGGCGCCTACACCTTTTCCGCCCGGACGCGCATCGACGCACGCACGGTGTGGGAATTCGTCGAATTCATCCTGACGTCGCTGATCTTCATCCTGATCGGCCTCAGCCTGAACGACACGCTGGACCGGCTGGCCGGGCGCGGCGTGTGGGAGCTGGCGGGGCTGGCGGTGGTGGTCTCGCTGGCGCTGATGGTGGGGCGTTTCGTGTGGGTGTTTCCCAGCGCCTATCTCAGCTCCTGGCTGTTCCGCACCACCATGCCGCCCTGGCGGCTGTTGGTGATCCTGTGCTGGTCCGGCATGCGGGGCGTGGTGTCGCTGGCCGCGGCGCTGGCCCTGCCGCTGGAGTTCCCGGAACGCGACCTCATCATCTTCCTGGGCTTCACCGCCATCCTGGCCACGCTGGTGCTGCAGGGCACGACGCTGGAATGGGTGATCAAGCGCCTGAATGTCGAGGAAAAGGGCCACCCCGGCGGGCTGGACCCGGCCGAGGCCCAGGCCCGCCACCTGGTGGCGCAGGCCGAGCTGCGGGCGCTGGAGCTGCGCGCCACCGACATCATCGACGGCCCGATCGCCGCCGACCTGCTGGGCGAGTTCCGCGACCGCGCCGGCCACCTCAGCCGCGCGGCCAAGGGCGGCGGCGCCGCGCTGGCCGAGCGCGTGGCGCGCCGGCGCATCCGCATGGACGTGCTGGAGGTGGCGCGCGCCACCCTGCTGAGCCACCATCGCGAAAGCGGCCTGCACGACGAGGCGCTGGCGAAGCTGAGCCAGGAACTGGACCTGGAGCAGCTGCGGCTCGACCGCGTGCTGGGCTGAGGGCGTGTTCGAGCGAGGACTGGCAGTGCGGCGATGGAATCTCCGATCGAGCTGCAAACTCCACGCCGCCGGCACCCGCGCATGGTAGGCCTGGCGGCGGCGCTGGAGGAGGCACGGCGGGGCCTGCTGGACCTCTCGACCCGCAACCGGCTGCTGTCGCTGCCGGCGCCGGGGCGGGCGCGCGGGGTGCTGCGGCTGGAGGATGAGGACGCGGCTTTCGTGCTGGGCCGGCTGGCCGAGGGCAAGGCGTTCGGCTTCGAGGCGACGGCGGGCGAGGCCGTTGGCGAGTCGGGCGAGGCCACCCCGGCGGCGGGTCCGCACCCGGACCCGGAGGGCGCGCGAGCGGCCTCCGACGGCACGGGCTCCGCGGCCCGCAGCGGCGCACCAAACGAGCCCGTCGCCAGCGCGCCTTCCACCCGGGCGCAGCCGACGGCAACGGCCGACACCCGCCTGAGCCCCAAGTCTCCGCCCCGCCGCCGCGCGAAGCCCAAGGCGGACGGCGTGGCGCTCGGCCGCGCCGCCACCCCCCAGGAGCGCCGCGTCGACGATCGCCTCGGCATTCATCTGCCGCCCACCGAACTGGCCCGCAAGCTGCGCGACATCATCGCCGATGCCCGCACCGCGCGGGACGAAAGCGGCGTGCCCACGCTGTTCCTGGCCGTGGGCGCGCTGGCCTGGCGCGACCCCGCGACGCCGGAGACCGAGCGCCTGGCGCCGCTCGTGCTGATCCCCGCCGCCATCGAGCGCGAGGGCGTCAGCAGCCAGTTCCGCCTGCGGGCGACCACCGAAGAGGTGGCCGAAAACCTGTCGCTGCGCGAAAAGCTTGGCAGCCTGGGCATCGCCCTGCCCGCCTTCGACGCGGATGCCTACGACCCCACCGCCTGGGCGGCCGCGGTGGGCACGGCCGCGGCGCGCGACGGCTGGCGGGTGGAGCCGGACGCCATGGCCGTCGGCCTGTTCTCCTTCGCCAAATTCCTGATGTGGCGCGACCTGTCGCCCGACGCCAATCCCGGCCTGGCCGAGCACCCGCTGGTGCGCAG
>CAXTJY010000525.1:0-3445 GCA_964244395.1 uncultured Rhodovarius sp. | reverse complement strand
GCAGGGATTCAAGTCGGTCGAGCCCGACATGATCGACCTGGCCCGCAGCATGGAGGCGAGCCGGCTGCAGACGTTCCGCATGATCAGCCTGCCGCACGCCCTGCCGGCCATCTTCGCCGGGTTAAAGGTCAGCATCACCCTGACGGTGGTCGGCGCGGTGGTGGGGGAGTTCGTCGGCGCCAACTCCGGCATCGGCTTCGTGCTGCAACGCTCCATCGGCAATTTCGAGCTGCCGACCATGTTCGCCGCCCTGGTGGTGCTGGCGGGCATCGGCGTCATCCTGTTCGCGCTGGTGGAGGCGGCCGAACGGCTGATGATCCCGTGGCACGCCAGCCAGCGGGGCGCGATCCTCGCCACGGCCTAGAAACAACGGAGGGAACACGCCATGAAGAGCCTGCTCGCCATCTGCCTGATGCTGCTTGCCGCAGCGCCCGCCCGGGCCGCGGACAAGGTCATCCTGATGCTGAACTGGTATGTGTATGGGGAGCACGCGCCGTTCTACTACGGGCGCGAGACGGGGCTGTTCGCGGCCGAGGGGATAGACCTCGATATCCAGGAAGGCCGGGGGAGCGCCGTAACGACGCAGGCGGTGGCGGCCGGGTCGGCGCAGTTCGGCTACGTGGACGTGCCGACGATGATGCGCGCGGCGATCCGGGGGGCGCCGATCGTGGCGACCGGCGTGCTGGTGCAGGTGAACCCGATGTCGGTGATGGGGCTGGAGGAGAAGAACATCCGCAAGCCCGACGACATCAAGGGCCGCATCGTCGCCGTGTCGCCCGGGGACAGCATGTCGCAGATCTGGCCGTTGTTCCTCCGCAAGACGGGGCTGAAGGACACGGACTTCCAGGTCGTCTCCGGCGACGGGCAGACCAAGCTGAATGCGGTCATCAACGGCCGGGCCGACCTGCTGCTGGGCTACGTCATGGACCAGAGCATGAAGATCAAGGACGCGACCGGGAAGGACACCTACCCGATCCGCTTCGCCGATTACGGGATCAACCTCGTCAGCTCCGGCATCGTCGCGCGGACCGCGCTGACGATGGAGAACCCGGATCTGGTCCGGCGCTTCATGAAGGCCGCGACGGCTTCGGTCGAGGCGGCGGAGAAGGACCCGAAGGCCGCGGCCGCCTCAATCCTGACGGCCCTCCCCAAGGGCGGTCAGCCCGGCACGCTGCAGCAGGGGTTCGAGCTGACGACGCCGCTCTATCGCTTGCCCAACCAGACCAACCGTCCCTTCCGCGTCAGCCCGGCGCTGATGCAGGAGAGCGTGGACCTGATGGTGGAATACGGCGGCCTCGACGCGGCGGCCAAGGCCAAGTCCGCCAGCTTCTTCACCAATGACTATCTGCCCTGATGCACATGCGCGCCCCCGGCGTCGACGTGGGCGCGCGCGCGGCCATCCGCCTCCAGGCCGTGACCAAGACCTACCGCACCCGCGACGGCGACGTGCCCTCGTTGACGCCCATCGACCTGTCGATCGGCGCCGGCGAGATCGTCGCCGTCGTCGGGCCCAGCGGCTGCGGCAAGAGCACGCTGCTGCGGCTGGTGGCCGGGCTGCTGCCGCCCAGCTCCGGCGGGATCGAGGTGAACGGCCACCCCGTCACCCGGCCGCACCGCGACGTCGGCATCGTGTTCCAGGCGCCGCTGCTGCTGCCGTGGCGCAGCGTGTTCCGCAACGTGATGATGCCGGCGGAGGTGAAGCGCCTGCCCCGCGCCGCGCACGAGCAGCGCGCCCGAGACCTGCTGCGCCTGACGGGGCTGGAGGCCTTCGCGACCAAGTACCCCTGGCAGCTCAGCGGCGGCATGCAGCAGCGCGCCGCGATCTGCCGCGCGCTGGTGCACGACCCGTCGATCCTGCTGATGGACGAGCCGTTCGGCGCGCTGGACGCGTTGACGCGCGAGACGATGAACCTCGAGTTGCAACGCATCCAGATGGAGACGGGAAAGACGATCCTGCTGATCACCCACTCGATCCCGGAGGCCGTGTTCCTGGCCGACCGCGTGGTGGTGATGACGGCGCGGCCGGGTGCGGTGGCGGCGATCTACGATGTGACGCTGCCCCGGCCGCGCACGCTGGACGCGATGGGGGACCCGGCCTTCGCGGCGCTGGCGCGGGAGGTGCGTGGGCATTTCCATGCGCAGGGGCGGCTGGATTGATGGGGGGCGACGAGCAAGGCGCCGTAGCCGAAATCGAGGTCGGTGCATCGGCCAAGGATGGAAGCCTGCGCTATCGGCGCGCGAAGGAGGCCGTCCGCCAGGGTGAAACACGGCTGGCGGCACAAGCCGCAATTCGGACCGCCCTCGAAGCGCGGGGGACGGCCATCACCGGGTGGGCCGCAGCCGGCCTGCTGGCACTGGGAGCAGCGGGAGCGGCAGCGCCCGACTGGCAGTCGCGGGTTGCAACAGCGGTGGCCGGCCTAGTTGTATTCAACGCAGCCGCGATCTGCATTCACGCCGCCCGGCCCAGGGATTGGGCAATTGCCGGGTACGATCCCCCCATCATCACGAACGACACGCTCGGAACCGAGTTAGAAGTGCTGGAGTCCTTGGGTCTCGGGATTAGCCCGGGCATTCAGGCCAACAATATCCGTCTGCAGCGGATGGGACGGGCGTTGCGCTGGGGTGGCTGGCTGCTGATCGCAGCACCCGTTGCAGGAGCATGCGCCTATGCAGCGCTTCGCCGCGTCACTTGAGCCTGATCGGCTCGCTCCCGGCAGTTCCCGTGGGAACCGGCTTCGCTGGGGGACGCGGGGGAGGTGCCTGCCTTGCCATGCGACCAGTTTAACAATGGCCGGGCCTGCCGTCCATCAATCTGATTGGAGAGACTGACATCATGACCAACCGCCGCATCGGCATCGTCATGAACGGCGTCACCGGACGCATGGGCATGAACCAGCACCTGATCCGCAGCATCGCCGCCATCCGCCAGGACGGGGGCTTGCGGCTGCGCGACGGCGGAACGCTGATGCCCGACCCCATCCTGGTCGGGCGGAGCGAACCGAAGCTCGCCGCCCTCGCCCGCGCCCACGGCATCGAGCGCTGGACCACCGACCTCGATGCCGCCCTCGCGAACCCCGATGACGAGCTGTTCTTCGACGCCGCCACCACGCAACTTCGCGCCGGGCTGATCCGGCGCGCGATCGAGGCCGGCAAGCACGTCTACACCGAGAAGCCGACGGCAGACACGCTGGCGGACGCCGTCGCCATCGCGAAACTCGCCAACGCGCGCGGCATCAAGCACGGCGTGGTGCAGGACAAGCTGTTCCTGCCCGGCCTGCAGAAGCTGAAACTCGCCATCGACAGCGGCTTCCTGGGCCGCATCCTCAGCGTCCGCGGGGAGTTCGGCTACTGGGTGTTCGAAGGCGACTGGCAGGCGGCGCAGCGCCCGAGCTGGAACTACAAGGCGGCCGAGGGCGGCGGCATCATCCTCGATATGCTCTGCCAC
>CAXTJY010000524.1:2957-3458 GCA_964244395.1 uncultured Rhodovarius sp. | reverse complement strand
GCTGGACGCCAACCCGCGGCCCGATGCGGCGCTGCTGGCGACCATGCAGCTCGATGCACTGTCGCTGCTGGCGCAGGCCAGCCTGCCGCTGCTGCGCGGCCTGACGGTGGAAGGGCCGGCGGCGATCGCGCGCGAGCTGTTCGTCGCCTGGGACGGCGAGATGGCGGGCAATCTGCCGCAGCCGCTCATCTGGAATGCCTGGCAGCGCCGCTTCCTGACGCTGGTGCTGGCCGAGAACGGCGTGCCGGAAGGGGTGGGCTCGCCGGAGTTCCTCGCCTTTTTGCTGCGCGGCGACGCGCCGCGCTGGTGCCGGCCGGACTGCACGGCGCTGGCCGCGCGCGCGCTGGCCGAGGCGATGGCGCAGCTTGCCGCCAGCCATGGCAGTGACCCCGCCGGCTGGCATTGGGGGGCGGCGCATCCCGCGGTATTCGACCACATGATGCTGCGCTTCGTGCCGCTGCTGGGCGATGCGACCCGGCTTTCCGTGCCCAGCAGCGGGGA
>CAXTJY010000524.1:0-2947 GCA_964244395.1 uncultured Rhodovarius sp. | reverse complement strand
GCCGATCTCGCCTCGGCCGATGGGCTGCTGGCGATCATCGCCACCGGCCAGTCCGGCCACCCGCTGTCGCGCCATTGGGGCGACCTGCTGCCGCTGTGGCGCGACGGCACGATGCTGCGTCTGACGCGCGAACCGGCGGCGGTGGCCGGGCGTGTCGAGTTGCGGCCTTGATCCAGCCCGTCATCCTTGGGTTGCTGGCCAGCTTCGTGGGCTTCTCCTCTTCCTTCTCCGTGGTGCTGCAGGGCTACCTGGCGATGGGGGCAACGCCGGCGCAGGCGGCCTCCGGCCTCACCATCATCACCTTCTCGATGGGCGCGCTGGGCGCGGCGTTCAGCCTGTTCACGCGCCAGCCTGTCGCCATCGCCTGGTCCACGCCGGGTGCGGCGCTGCTGGTGGCGACCGCGGCGCCGGCCGGTGGCTTCGCGGCGGCCACCGGGGCGTTCATCGTCTCAGGCCTGCTCATCATGCTGGCGGGGCTGTGGCGGCCGCTGCTGCGGGCGGTGGAAGGCATCCCCGCGCCCATCGCCAACGCCATGCTGGCCGGCGTGCTGCTGGACCTGTGCGTGGCGCCGGCCCGTGCCGTGGGTGTGGTGCCGCTGATCGCGCTGCCGGTGGTGCTGACCTGGCTGGTGATGCTGCGCCTGGCGCGGCTGTGGGCGGTGCCGGCGGCGGTGGTGGTGGCGGCGGTGCTGGTGGGCGCGCTGGTGCCGATCCCGGCTGGCGGGCTGGCGGGGGCGGGGCCGGCGCTGGAGCTCGTATGGCCGGTCTTCGAGCCGGCGGCGATGCTGGGCATCGGCGTGCCGCTCTTCCTGGTCACCATGGCGTCGCAGAACGTGCCGGGCATCGCCGTGCTGCGGGCGTTGGGCTATCGGCCCGCGGCGGGCCCGGTCTTCCTGGCCACCGGGGCGGCCAGTGCGGCGGGTGCGCTGGTGGGCGGGCAGATGGTGAATTTCGCCGCGATCACGGCGGCGATGTGCGCGGGGCCGGAGGCGCATCGGGACCCGTCCAGGCGATGGGTGGCCGGCTTTGCCAACGGCCTGGGCTACGTCGCCTGGGCGTTGGCCGCGGGCGCGGCGGCGGCGGCCGTCTCGTTGGCGCCGCCGGCGCTGATTCAGGCGGTCGCGGGGCTGGCGCTGCTGGGCAGCATGGCGGCGGCGCTGCGCGCGGCGGTGGAGGAGGAGGCGCTGCGCATTCCCGCCGTGCTGTGCTTCGTCACCTGTGCGTCAGGGCTGAGCTTCGGCGGCGTGGGAGCGGCGTTCTGGGGGCTGCTGGCTGGGTTGGCGGCGGCGGCGGTGCTGCGACGGTGAAACCCGTCAACGCCGCGCCATGCCGTCAAATGGGGGCAACCGCGGCGCCGCGCTGACGGCAGCGTGCGCTCAGGCGGCCGTCAGCCCCAGCCGCTCGTCCCGCCGTTTCAACCAGGCGATGACCGGCAGCGCCAACAGCACCATCCATGCCTTACCGATGACCTGACCGGCCAGAAAGTCCAGGCTGCCGAAGGCGAGCCATAGGAAGACCACGCTGTCCACCACCAGCCCTGCCACGCCGCTCAGCGCGACGGCACGCAGGAGGCCACGGCGTGCGAGGGGGGTGTAGATCGCAAGGTCGGCCAGTTCACTCAACAGGAAGGCCGCCGCCGAGGCGATGACCAGGGCCGGCGGCGCCAGCAAGGCGGACAGCGCGGCACCGGCCAGCACCGCGGCGAAGGCCCAACCCAGCCCCAGCCGCCGCTGCACGAGGTCACGCAACACCAGCGCCAGCCCGATCATCAGAACGCCCGACGGTGCCATGACGCCCGGTGCGACGGGAACCAGGCAAGGCCCGTTCGGTACGCAGAATGTGCCGACATGGCCGATCAGCCAGTTCGCCGCCGGGATGCACAAAGCGAAGGCGGCGAGGAACAGGAAGCCTTCGCGGCGCGGATCACTGGTCATGGCCGGCGGCATAGGCCGCCCAGCCCCTGGCCCGCAAGTCGCAGGCCGGGCAGGCGGCGCAGCCCGCGCCCCAGTCATGCGGCGTGCGGTCGCCCTGGTAGCAGGAGTGGCTGTCGACCCGGATGAGTTCGACCAGCGCGGCCCCGCCAAGCTGTGCCGCCAACCGCCAGGTTGCCGCCTTGTCCAGCCACATCAGCGGTGTGTGCAGCACCATGCGGGTGTTCATGCCCAGGTTGATGGTGGCCTGCAGCGACTTCAGCGTATCGTCCCGGCAGTCCGGGTAGCCGGAGTAGTCCGTCTCGCACATGCCGCCAACCAGATGGCGAATGCCGCGGCGGGCGGCGAGCGCGGCTGCAAAGGTGACGAAAAGCAGGTTTCGACCTGGCACGAAGCTGTCCGGCAGGCCGTCGGTGCGCAGTGCGGGCGCGCCCGTCAGGCTGCTCCCGCCGATCTCCGCCAGCGTCGGCACATGCAGCGTATGGTCGGGGCCGAGGCGAGCGGAGGCCATGCCGGCCCGCAGGGCGTCCCGGCAGGCCAGTTCCACGAGGTGCGTCTGGCCGTAGTCGAAGCCCAGCGTCTCGACCCGGTCGAAGCGGTCAAGCGCCCAGGCCAGGCAGGTGGCGCTGTCCTGCCCGCCGGAGAAGAGGACGAGGGCGGCTTCGCTCACGCGGCCGGGTCGTCGCGGACCGCCGCCTCGATGCGCGCCACGTCGATCTTGCGCATGGTCATCATCGTCGCGAAGGCCCGCCGTGCCACTTCGCCGCCCTGAGCCATGGCGTTGGTCAGCACGCGGGGGGTGATCTGCCAGGAGACGCCCCATTTGTCGCGGCACCAACCGCACTCGCTCTCCTGCCCGCCGTTGCCGACGATGGCATTCCAGTAGCGGTCGGTCTCCGCCTGGTCGTCGGTAGCGATCTGGAACGAGAAGGCCTCGTTGTGCTTGAAGACGTCGCCGCCGTTCAGGCCGATGCAGGCGACGCCGCAGACGGTGAAATCCACGACCAGCACCTGGC
>CAXTJY010000523.1:2888-3463 GCA_964244395.1 uncultured Rhodovarius sp. | reverse complement strand
CGCTGCCTTCATTGCGGCCGGCGCCGAAGCTGTACACCCATTGCGTCATGCGGTCGGTCCTTCAGGCTTCGATCTTGGAGAGGTCTGCCACGCTGTCCATGGCGGATTTCAGGCGGGAGAGTAAGCGGAGGCGATTTTTTCGCAGTGCCGGGTCTGGGTCGTTGACCATGACGTGTTCGAAGAAGGCGTCGAGCGGAGGGCGGAGGGTGGCCAGAGTGGCCATGGCGCCGGAGAAATCTTCAGCGGCGAGTTGCGTTGCGACCTGGGGCTCGATGGCTTCAAGGGCGGCGAGGAGGGCGGCTTCCTGGGGGAGGGCTGTGCTTTCCACCGGGCCGGTGTGTGGGCCATCCTTCTTGTCCTCGATGCGCAGGATGTTCTGCGCGCGCTTGTAGGCGGCGAGGAGGGCGGTGCCGGTTTCGGATTCGACGAGGGCGCGCAGGGCGTCGGCGCGGGCAAGGATGCGGACGATGTCGTCATCGTTGCCGATGGCGGCGCTGACGATGTCGGCGCGGGCGCCCTCAGCGCGAAGTTGGATGCGGAGGCGGTCGAGGATAAAATCTGAAACGCTCGCTGCT
>CAXTJY010000523.1:0-2878 GCA_964244395.1 uncultured Rhodovarius sp. | reverse complement strand
GCTACAGCGCCCATCCAGGGAAGCCTGATTGAGCTACCCTCATCCGCAGAACACGTAACGTGACTCACAATGCGCATTTCAGGATCGTTGTGGTGGGAAAAATCGTCCACTACCACACCAGTACTAGTAACATAGAGGTCATCTTGGTAAGAACTGGCGACATCACTTGGTTCGAAATCGAGAATTCGCGTAAAATTGCGCTCAACGTTCCCCTGACTCTCAAATTCGTACCAGCGAGCCAAATGAAACTCGCTTACCCAATTCGAAAATAGTTTATCGTAAGTAAAGCGAGCGAATTCTGTAAGTGAAATTCTAGTTGAATTATCGCGAATAAGGCGAAGAATGCCCAGCGCTGCGCGCCTAAGAGCAAATGGGTCTCCACTTCCCGTAGGTTTTTCGCCAATAGAGAAAAAACCAACTATTTGATCGAATTTATCCGATAGCGCCAGCGCTACGCACACTCCCTCAGATGGAACAGTATCCGTGGGTCCCAATGGCCGGTAATGCTGCGATACGGCGTTTGCGACAGCGACATCTTCGCCGCCCGCTCGCGCATAGTAACCGCCCATCACCCCCTGAAGTTCAGGAAACTCACCTACCATGCCGCTTACTAGATCGGTCTTGGCAAGCACTGCCGCGCGTGCCGCCAACTTTGGGTCTGCTCCCACCATTGGCGCAATGCGCGTCGCTAATGCCGCCAACCGCCGAACCCTCTGCCCCTGCGTCCCCAGCTTCGCGTGAAACACCACCCCATCCAGCTTCGGCAGCAAATCCTCCAACGGCGTTTTCAAATCCTGGTCCCAGAAGAACCGCGCATCGCTCAGCCGCGCCCGCAGAACCCGCTCATTCCCCGCCACCAGCGCCGCCCCGCCATCGTTCGCCGCGATATTCGCCACCAGCGCGAACCGCGGCGCCGCCTTTCCATCCGGCGTCCGCAGCGCAAAATACCGCTGGTTCACCCGCATCGAGGTCCGCAGCACCTCCGGCGGCAAGTCCATGTAGTCACCGTCGATGCTGCCCAGCAGCGGCACCGGCCATTCCACCAGCCCCGCCACCTCGGCCAACAGGCCTTCATCGGGCACCACCTCCAGCCCCTCAGCAGCGGCCAAACCCGCCACGCCGTCGCGGATCATCGCCGCCCGTTCCGCCGCATCCACGACCACATGGCGCGCGCGCAGACCATCGCAAAGAACTGCCCAGCCCCGCACCGCGAAGGCACCCGGCGCATGTACCCGGTGCCCCTCGGTCAGATTGGCGCTGGCCAGCCCGTGCGCGGCATCCTCGCCCCGCGCCAGCGCGAACGGCACGACCGCGCCATCGAGTACGCACAGAATGCGCTGTAAGGGGCGGACCCAGGTAAAAGCCGAAACGCCCCAGCGCATGCTCTTCGGCCAAGGGAAATTCCACAGCACCTCCGGCAACGCACGCGCGATCAGCGCCGCGGCCTCGATGCTAGCGCCCGGCTTCACCAGCACCCAGAAATCGCCCTGCTGGATCACCGCCTCGCGCGGTACCCCGTGCTTCTTCAGAAAACCGTTCAACGCCGCCTCAGGCGCGGAGACCCGCGGCCCGCGTTCCTCCTTCGCCGCCGTCTCGGCCCGCGCCGCCACCTCCATCACCAAGCCAATCCGCCGCGGCCCGGAAAACCCGCGCGGCGCGCCGGCCGCGATCGGCGCCAGCGCCGCACCCACCAGCCGGCACAAATCCTCCGCCGCCCGCGCCTGCATGCGCGCGGGGATTTCCTCGGTCAGCAACTCCAGCAGAAATTCGGGCACTAGATGGCGGCTTTCACGTCGGTCCGGGCAAAATCATCGCCCTTGAACAGCAGGGTTTGGTTGCGGCTCTTGGCCAGGGCGTAGGCGAAGCAATCCCCCAGGTTCAGGCCGGCGGGGTGGCGCCCCTCGCCGTAGCGGCGCCAACCTTCGCGGGCCAGGGTAAGATGCTCCGCGGTGAATGGCACGATCCCGGGATCAAGGCGGGCCAGGAGAGCGTCCATCCTCGCCCCGCCGGCAACTCCGCCCTGGCCTTCGGAAACCACGCTGGCTTCCAGAAGGCTGGGGGCCGCGATGGCAAGATCGATCGCTTTCGCCAGCACCACTTCCATGGCTGGCGCTTCCGGCTCTTCCTTAAGGGTCGCCATGATGGCCGAGGTATCCAGGATCACTTCGGCAGGCCGTGCTCGTCGTAGAGATAGGAGTGGTCGCCGCTCCCGCTGCCGGCGAACAGGGCTGCCGATCCACGGGTGATTTCCCGGATCGCCGCCAGCTTCTCCGCGATGTGCGCCTCGTCCTGCGCCGCTGCCTGTTCGACGACCTGTCGCAATACGTCGGTCACGCTCGTGCTGCGACGCTCCGCCAAATGTCTCAGCCTGGCGATGATGTCATCGTCCTTGATGTTAAGTTGGCCCATGGTAGAAAACCTCCACCCGCATTCTATCCTATGCCGCCTTGGCGAGCCAGGATTCACAGCAGGCCTTCGCCAGCACCCGCACCCGGCCGATATACGCCGCCCGCTCCGTCACCGAGATGGCGCCGCGTGCATCCAGCAGGTTGAAGCGATGACTGGCCTTGATGCAGTGGTCATAGGCCGGCAAGGCTAGGTTCTTCGCGACCAGGGCATGGCATTCCTGCTCCGCCTCCTCGAACTGCCGCTTCAGCAACGCCACGTCGGCGAATTCGAAATTGTGGGCGCTGTATTCCCGCCCAGCCCGCAGGAATACGTCGCCATACTTCACGCCCGCATCGTTGAAGCGAAGTTCGTACACGTTCTCCACCCCCTGGATGTACATGGCCAGCCGCTCCAGCCCGTAGGTCAGCTCGCAGCTCGGCACCTCGCAGGCGATGCCGCCGACCTGCTGGAAGTAGGTGAACTGCGTCAC
>CAXTJY010000522.1:1711-3476 GCA_964244395.1 uncultured Rhodovarius sp. | reverse complement strand
GTCACCTCAAGGCGCTCGAGGACGCCGGGTACGTCCGGCGCTCCCCCGACCCCGTGCTGCTCCCGCACCTTGTGGAAGGTCAGGCCCGGAAAATCCTCCCCGGCCTTGCCTAGTCGCCATGCGGAGGCGAAGAAGCCCACCACCGCCCCGTCGTGATCGGCCGCCGCGTCGCGCCGATGCGCCTCGCCAAAGCGCGCCACCTCCGTCTTCTCTCCGGTCACCCAGCGCACCTCGTTCCACATCGTGGCGTCGAAGCCGGCGGGCACGCCGTATTCGACCTTGAGGCGCGATTGCAGCACATCCAGTTGCAATTGCCCCACCACGCCAACCACCGGCGGCGAGCCGTCCAGCGGACGGAAGAGCTGCACCACCCCCTCCTCGGCCAGCTGGTCCAGCGCGGTGCGCAGCTTCTTGGCCAGCATCGGGTCTTCCAGGCGGATATTGCGCAGGATTTCCGGTGCGAAACTGGGCACGCCGCGGAAGTTAAGGTTTTCGCCCTCGGTCAGCGTGTCGCCGATGCGCAGAATGCCGTGGTTGGCAATGCCCACCACGTCACCCGGCCAGGCCTCCTCCGCCACCTGCCGATCCTTGGCGAAGAAGAACAGCGGCGCGTTCACCGGCACCTGCTTGCCGGTGCGGACCTGGCGCAGCCGCATGCCCTTGGTCAGCCTGCCGCTACACAGCCGAACGAAAGCGACGCGGTCACGGTGGTTCGGGTCCATATTCGCCTGAATCTTGAACACGAAGCCGGTCAGCGCCGGCTCGTCTGCCTGGACGTCGCGCGGGTCGGCCTCGCGTGCGCCGGGTGGCGGGGCGTAACGGGCCAGCCCGTCCAGCAGATGCGCCACGCCGAAATCGCGCAGAGCGGAGCCGAAGAAGACCGGCGTCAGCGTTCCCTGCCGGAAGGCTTCGAGATCGAAGGCCTTGAGCCCGGCCTCCGCCAACAGCGCCTCCTCCGCCAGCATCGTGGCGCGTTCGGGGCCAACCATCGCGGACAGTTTCGGGTCCTCGGTTGAAGCCATCGCGATGCTGTCCTCCCAGGCGCTGTCCACCGGCATGAATCGATTGGCCAGCAGGTCGTAGGTGCCGGCGAATTCGCTGGCGCGGCCCACCGGCCAGGCCACCGGGGCCGCGTCCAGCGCCAGCGTGCTTTCGATCTCGTCGATCAACTCGAACGGGTCACGCGCCTCGCGGTCCATCTTGTTGATGAAGGTGATGATGGGGATGTCGCGCAGCCGGCACACCTCGAACAGTTTCCGGGTCTGCGCCTCGATGCCTTTCGCCGCGTCGAGCACCATCACCGCGGCGTCCACCGCCGTCAGCGTGCGGTAGGTGTCCTCCGAGAAATCCTCGTGGCCCGGGGTGTCGAGCAGATTGAAGACCAGGCCCCCCTGCTCGAAGGTCATCACCGAGGTGGCGACCGAAATGCCGCGATCCTGCTCGATCTTCATCCAGTCCGACCGGGTACGGCGCGCATTGCCCTTGGCGCGGACGTGGCCGGCCAGCTGAATGGCGCCGCCCTTCAGCAGCAGCTTCTCGGTCAGCGTGGTCTTGCCGGCATCGGGGTGGGCGATGATGGCGAAGGTGCGCCGGCGGGCGGCCTCGTGCGCGACGCGGCTGCGATCCTCGCCGCGGGGGAGAGCAGTCTCGAAGGCGGTAAGCGGTTCCTGATCCATGTCCGGCCGTGTAGCGCATGGCGACGAGGGACGGAAATCGGCGAGGGCGATGGACACAAATGTTGCCAGCTGAACGGCAGCTCGGCTCG
>CAXTJY010000522.1:0-1673 GCA_964244395.1 uncultured Rhodovarius sp. | reverse complement strand
CCGAGCGAGGGACGGCGGCCGCCGTCCCCGGCGTTTGCTCTCCCGGTTGCGAGCCGCTTGGCACCATGCCGTAGCCGGCACATATCGGACGGGTGCTGAGCCACGAACCCACCATTCGCCTCGCTGCCTTCCTGGGCATCCTGGCTGCGCTGATCCTGGCCGAACGGCTGTGGCCCTGGGCCGTGGCGCGCCCGCTCGGCGCCCGCCGCTGGTGGGGCAATCTGGGCCTGCTGGCGGTGGGAACAGTCCTGATCCGCCTCGTCGTGCCGGCGGCGGCCATGGGCGCGGCCTTCTGGGCGCAGGCTCGTGCGTGGGGGCTTCTGCAAGGCGTAACGCCTTGGCTGGCCATCCCCCTCACCGTCGTGCTGCTGGACCTGCTGATCTACTTCCAGCACCGCGCCTTCCACCACGTCCCTCTGCTGTGGCGACTCCACCGCGTGCACCATGCCGACACCGAACTCGACGCCACCTCCGGCCTGCGCTTCCACCCCATCGAGTTGCTCCTGTCCGTCTTCATCAAGATGGCGGCGGTGGTGGCATTGGGGGCGCCGCCCGAGGGGGTGTTGCTCTTCGAAGTGCTGCTGAACGCCTCCAGCATGTTCGAGCACGCCGCCATCGCACTGCCCGCCTGGCTGGACCGCGCGCTGCGCCCTTTCATCGTCACGCCCAGCCTGCACCGCATTCACCACAGCGAGCGGCGGGAGGAGACCGACAGCAATTTCGGCTTCAACCTGAGTGTGTGGGACCGGCTGTTCGGCACATATCGGCGTACACATCAGGGCAAGCTGACACTGGGTATCGGGACATTCGGCGCGCCGGGCGACCAGCGGATCGACAAGCTTCTGGTGCAGCCCTGGCGGTGAGCGTCACTTCGGCGCCAGCAGCGGCAGCAGGCTCGCCACATCGGGCAGCACCAGGTCCGGCCGCGGCACCGACGGGTGCAGCGCCACACCGCGCCGGTTGATCCACACCACCGTCAGGCCCAGAGGCTTGGCGCCCACCATGTCAGTGAATTGCGACTGACCGCTGTGCAAAATCTGGTAGAGCGGCAGGCCGGCCTGGTCGAGCAGGTAGCGGAACAGTGTGCCGTCCGGCTTGTAGCCCCCTGCCCGCTCCGCGGTGCAGACCAGGTCGAAGTCGCGCCGCAGAGGCGTCGCTGCCAGAAGGTCGTCATCGATGTTGGACACGATGGCCAGGCGATAGCGCCGCGCCAGCACCTCCAGCGTGGGCAACACGTCGGGGTAGAGCGGGAAATGTGGGAAGGCATCGAAGTAATGGCCGATCAGCGCCGGATCGCCGCGCAGGCCGAAATGCCGGAAGGTCTGCGCCAGGCTGTCGCGGCAGATCTCGCGGTAGGGCCGGTAGGGTTGCGAGTAGGCGGCGATGTTCGTGGATTCCCAATGTTCCCAGAAATCGGCCACACCGACCGCGCCACCGCCGGCAGCGGCCAGAATGCGTTCGAAGGCGGCGTAGGAACCCTCGCGCACGCTGATGAGGGTGCCGAACACGTCGAAGGAGAGCAGCTTCGGGTCCGCAATGGGCAGGGTCATGATTCGGCGCCTTTCGCGGCGGGCAGGCGGATGACGACCACCTCCCGGGTCTCGCGGTCTTCCAGTTCGCGCGTGGTCGCCACGACGAAACGCGCCTCCTCGGGCAGGCCGCCGCGCGGGAAG
>CAXTJY010000521.1:642-3480 GCA_964244395.1 uncultured Rhodovarius sp. | reverse complement strand
GGGCACGGAAGACCCATCATCCAGCGCGTCCAGGATGGCCGCCGCCTGCTGCGCCCGGTGCCGCCGCAGCAGGCCAAGATGCGCCGCGACCACCCGCAGCTCCCCCGCCGGCAGCGCCAGGTCCACGATCAAGGCGCCGCGCGGCTCGGCGCCCGGCAAGGCGAGCCGATTCACCCGCGTCGCCTTGCCGCCGCGCACCAGCAACGCGTTGCCGCGCCAGCCATGCCCGCCATGCACCGGCGAGACCGGCACCAGGGCCAGGCCGGTGCGGCGCTCCACCTCGCCCAGTTCCAGCAGCCCGGCGCGGTGGCCGAAGCGCCGGTCGGCCTCCTGCAAGGCCACGATGTCGGCGTCCAGCTCCTCGATCACCGCCGCGACCCGGCCGGGATCGAAGCGCTTGTCCACGCCGATGCAGCGATGGACGTTGTAGGATGCGACGACCAGGCCATCTCGCGGGGCGGCCGGCTGCCGCGCGGGCGGCAACGCGCCGTCCGTCGATGCCTTGCGCACGATGGCGTGTTGCAGCAGCCGCAGCGCGCCGCGCACCTCGTCATGCAGGCGGGTGTGGCGCCGGGGCGGCGCCTTGGCAGGATGCGGCGGCAGGCGAACGCGATTCGGCATGTCGATCCAGGATGAGCGGCGGCGCAGAGATAGGCCGCTGGCCGTTGCAATCCAAGCGCCGAGACGGCGGCAGGGTTGCGTGCAGCTTCTCAGCCGCCCCCGGCGCCGTCGCCATAGAGCCATTGCAGCGCATCGTACCAGTCCGCGTCCGACTTCGCGGACATCATGGCGTTGCGCAGCGCCGCATGCGGGCCGGCGGGATGATAAATGTGTTCGCCCACCGCGCGCGACTGCAGCTGGACACGCGCGGTGCGCAACACGCGCAGCCGTTGATACGCCTGCAGCGCCGCCTCCGGTCGGTCGGGCTGGGCCGCCAGCTGCGCCGCGAGGCAGACGCCGTCCTCCATCGCCATGCAGGCGCCCTGTGCCAGGTATTGCAGCGTGGGATGCGCCGCATCGCCGAGCAGCGCCACGCGCCCATCCACCCAGTTCCCGACCGGGTCACGGTCGCACAGCACCCATTTCTTCCAGCCCAGCCCCTGCCGGATGATGCCCCGCGCCTGCGGGTGGACATGCTGGAAGCCGGCCATCACTTCGGCCTCCTCCACGGCTTCGCCGGCCACCGGCTCCGGCGCCTCGTTGTGGTAGGTGACGACCAGGTTGAACTGCTTCCAGCCCGAGAGCGGGTAGTGGACGATGTGGCATTTCGGCCCGGCCCACAGCGTGGCGGCGTTCCAGCGCAGCGCCTCCGGCATCTGTTCCGTGGGGATGACGCTGCGATAGGTCGTGTGCCCCGTCACGCGCGGCGCCCCGTCGCCCAACAGCTGGCGCCGGATGTTCGACCACAGCCCGTCGGCGCCGATCAGCACGCTCCCCGCGACCGCCTCGCCGGAGGCCAGCATGGCGGTGACGCCGCCAGGCGCCTGGGAATAGCCGGTAACCCCGCAGCCAGTGCGAAGCGTGATCCGCGGATGCTCGTGGCAAGCGCTCAGGAATACGCCGTGCATGTCGCCCCGGTGGATCACCGCGTAAGGATTGCCGAAGCGCCGGCGGAACGGCTCGCCCAGGTCGATGCAGGCGATCTCCCGCGCGGTGAGGGCATCCATCAGCCGGAGCGCGTCGATATGAATGGCGATGGCACGGGCGGCCTCGCCGATGCCCAGCGCATCGAACGCCCGGAAGGCATTGGGTCCGAGCTGGATGCCGGCCCCGATCTCGCCCAACACCGGCTGGCGTTCCAGCACGGTGACATCGAAGCCCGCCCGCGCCAGGCCGAGCGCCGCGGCCAGCCCGCCGATGCCGCCGCCGGCGATCAAGACTTCGCTCAAGCCCAGGATGCGATCATGGATGTATCCCCCTTGCTTGCCCGAAGGCTGACCTGAATTGGGGTGCGAAGCCAGGGGGTCGGTGGTGGCGTGCCCACCCGACCATGATAGATAACGGATTGGACATGTTGAAGGACGAACCATGCGTGGGATGCTGCTCGTGAGCCTGCTGAGCGCCATGCCGGCCATGGCGCAGCCCGCGGGCGATCCGGCCGCGGGCCAGCGCGTCTCCGCCCAATGCCGCGCCTGCCACACGGTGGAGCAGGGTGGCCGCAACGGCGTCGGCCCCAATCTGCACGGGCTGTTCGGCCGTCGCGCTGCAAGCATCGAGGGCTTCCGCTACTCGCCCGCGATGCGCGAGCGCGGCGAGGCCGGCCTGATCTGGGACGAGGCGACCCTGCTCCCCTACATTGAAAACCCGCGCGAGGCCGTCCCCGGTGGCAGCATGGTCTTTGCCGGACTGCGGCAGGAGCAACAGCGCCAGGACCTCATCGCCTACCTGCGGCAGGCGACGGCCGCGGCGCGGTAACGCCTCAGCCCTTGGCCAGGGCCGCCCGGATATCGCTGACCGATTCCTGGACAGAACCGCTCAGGACTTCCGTTTCCCCCTCGACCTGGACGACGACGTTACCCTCAACCAGGATAATGCCCGACAGACCCTGTGCATCGGAGATCGCATTGAAATTCAGGATGGGTTGCCGGCTGAACTACCAGATCGCCGAGCCGATCCCGTTCATCTTCAACATAGAAGCCCAGACCCTGCCGGGCCAGACCGTGGAAGCCGAGACGCTCCTCCTCCCGCCCGGGCTGGATGTAGACCGGTGGACGATGCCCGAAAGCGGCAACCGGTATTTCCGCGTCGCGGCGCCCGCCGGCGCCTTAACGGTGGAATACGCCGCGACGGTCGACCTGACCTCGCCGCTGGACCCGCCCGCCGACGACTGTGGCGCGC
>CAXTJY010000521.1:0-632 GCA_964244395.1 uncultured Rhodovarius sp. | reverse complement strand
AGATTTCCCCCGCCAGGCTGCCGCTATCGGCGCTGCCGCATCTCTATCCCAGCCGGTATTGCCAGTCGGACAGGCTGGAGCGCTTTGCGAAAAGCACCTTCGAGGGGATGGATCACGGCTATTCCCGGGTGAACGCGATCTGCAACTGGATCCATGAATACGTCGCCTATGAAGGTGGCGTGTCGGATGCGATGACGTCCGCCTTCGACACCGTCACCCAACGCGCCGGCGTCTGCCGCGATTTCTCCCACCTCGGCATCGCCCTGTGCCGCGCCCTGGGCATTCCGGCGCGCTACGTCAGTGCCTACGCCTACCGCCTCCAGCCGCCCGACTTCCACGCCGTGTTCGAGGCCCTGCTCCACGGACCCGGCGGCCCCGCCTGGTATGTGTTCGACCCGACGCGGTTGGCCGATCCCGCGGGGCTGGTCCGCATCGGCATCGGCCGGGACGCCGCCGAGGTCGCTTTCTCCACGATCTTCGGAGCCTTCGAGGCCGGCAAGCCAGAGGTCTGGATCGAGGCGCTGGAGCCTTCGGGCCCGGCCGTGGTGGAGGCCGTGCGCTCCCAACTGGAGGGCTAAGAAATCCGCGGCCACGTAGCCCGTGCCGGTCCCGTGTCGAACGGCCCGCTACAC
>CAXTJY010000520.1:0-3497 GCA_964244395.1 uncultured Rhodovarius sp. | reverse complement strand
GCGGCAGGATGGCGGCCAGCGCCGGCGGCTGGTCGTATAGCGGCGGCTGGTGGTGCTGGATGGCGTGGAACAGCCCCGGCATGGCGCCGCCGAACGGCTTGCGGCCCGTCAACATCTCATACAGCACGACGCCCACCGCCCAGATGTCGGCGCGGTGGTCCATCGTGTCGCCCCGCACCTGTTCGGGCGCCATGGTGCTGGGGGTGCCCAGCATCTCGCCCGGCACGTCGATGCCCGCGCCCAGCGCGCCGCGCGCCTGGGCGATGCCGAAATCGGCCAGCCGCACCTCGCCCAGCGCGTCCTGCAGCCCGGCTTCCAGCAGGATGTTGGCCGGCTTCACGTCGCGATGGACGATGCCGCGGTCATGCGCATGGCCCAGCGCCGCCAGCAACTCGCCGGTCACCCGCAGGGCCTCGGCCAAGCCGGGCGGCCCGCGGTCCAGCGCGCTGCGCAGCGTCTCGCCGATCACCAGCTCCATGGCGATCCAGGCGAAGTCGCGGCCCTCGCCCTCGTCATGCACCGCGACGATGCCGGAGTGGCGCAGCCTGGCCGCCGCCTGCGCCTCCAGGCGGAAACGGGCGCGCAACTCGGCGGCATCGGGGCCTTGCGGAAAGGACATGAGCTTGAGCGCCACGAGCCGACGTAGGCGATGGTCGAAGGCCTCCAGCACCTGGCCCATGGCGCCCTCGCCGATGCGATCGCGAATCTCGTACCGGCCCGCGATCAGCGGCGCCTCGGGCGGCGGGGCGGGCGGTGGAGACTGGCCGGTGAGCGCGGGCGGCCTGGTCATCACGGTCGCATCATCGTCGGACATGGGTCGGCCTCCGGGTGAGACTGGAGGCCTTTTGCCGTCCCGAATCTCGTTTTACCGGAATGGCCTTGCCAAACCGCTAACGCCGCGCTGCAAAGTCGGATGTGCCCAATGCAGAAGACAGGGAGGCGCGCCTGGCGCAGGCGCTGCGGGAAAACCTCAAGCGCCGAAAGGCGCAGACCCGGGCGCGCGAGGCGCCGGTCCTGGAGCCTATTGAGGCCAGCCCCGCGCCACCCCATCCCGGAAAAACACCTGATACGGCGTAGTTCCCCGTGCATCGTTTTCCAATGACCGCCAGCGGCCATTGGTGCACAACGTGCCGCCTTGCGTCGGCACGGCATCGAACTCCACCGCGTTGCGCAGCACAGTTCCGTCGGCCAGGGTCGCGGTGAAATTCGTGCTGCACTGCGCGCCGTTCACCACCGGATCGTATTCGCCGATGATGACGCCGCCGCCGCCGGTGCTGCCGAATTGCCGCCTGTGCAGTGGCCAGTTGCCGTAATCCTCGGTGGCGGAGGGTGTGGTTTGCGCCGTCGCGCTGGCCAGCATGAAGCCCAGTGCGGAACCCAGGACCAAGCCCGTGGCCACGCATCCGGCCAGCATGCGGTCCATCATGACGTCTTCGTTCCTGCGTCTCACCATAATGTCATAACGGCTGAAGCGGTCGGATGGATGCAGCCGGTCCACCGTCGAATTTCCCGCCGATGGACGGGCATGGACCACTGGTCTAGACCCAGCCTCCCGCCCGGAGGCCGCCACCCGCCATGCCCATCATGCCCGACCACTGGATCCGTCGCATGGCGACCGATCAGGGCATGATCGAGCCCTTCGTGGAGAGCCAGAAGCGCGAGGGGGTTATCAGCTTCGGCCTTTCCTCCTACGGCTACGACGCGCGCGCCGCCCAGGAATTCAAGGTCTTCACCAACGTCGACAACGCGGTGGTGGACCCCAAGGCGTTCTCCGAGACCGGCTTCGTCACACGCACCGGCCCGGTGTGCATCATCCCGCCCAACTCCTTCGTGCTGACCCATACCATCGAATACTTCCGCATCCCGCGCGACATCCTGGTCATCTGCCTCGGCAAGTCCACCTATGCCCGCTGCGGGCTGATCGTGAACGTGACGCCGCTGGAACCCGAATGGGAGGGGCAGGTGACAATCGAGATCAGCAACACCACCCCCCTGCCCGCGAAGGTCTATGCCAACGAAGGCATCTGCCAGTTCCTGTTTCTGCGCGGCGACGGCGCGCCGGAGGTGAGCTATGCCGACCGCAAGGGCAAGTATATGGGGCAGCGCGGCGTGGCACTGCCCAGGCTGTGACGTTCCACCACGGCGCTCCCCCGGCGCCCATCTGCAAGGGGCTGACATCGTGTTCCAGAAAGAGCCGGCGATGACGCAACGAAGCGGCGGCCGGGCGGCGCAACCCCTGCGCGGCGCGGCCTGAGCATGGACCGTATCCGCATCCGCGGCGGCAAGCCGCTCTCCGGCGGCATCGCCGTCTCCGGCGCCAAGAATGCCGTGCTGGCGCTGATGCCCTCGGCGCTGCTGGCCGACGGGCCGCTGCACCTGAGCAACGTCCCAAATCTGGCAGATGTCGCCACCATGACAGCCCTGCTGCGCCACCTCGGCATGGAGGTGGCGCATGACAAGGCGGCGCGTGCGCTGACCATCGGCGGCCCCGCCAAGGTGCTGGAGGCACCCTACGACATCGTGCGGAAGATGCGCGCCTCGGTCCTGGTGCTCGGGCCCCTCGTGGCGCGGCACGGCGTCGCCCGCGTCTCGCTGCCCGGCGGCTGCGCCATCGGCACCCGGCCGGTCGACCTCCACCTCAAGGGGCTGGAGGCGATGGGCGCCACCATCACCGTCGAGGGCGGCTATATCGAAGCGCGCGCCCCGGCCGGTGGGCTGAAGGGCGCGCAGATCATCTTCCCCGTCGTCAGCGTCGGCGCCACCGAGAACCTGCTGATGGCCGCCACCCTGGCGGATGGGGAGACAGAGCTCGTCAACGCCGCGCGCGAGCCGGAGATCGAGGACCTCGTGCTATGCCTGATGCGGATGGGCGCGCGCATCGAGGGCATCGGCACCGACCGGCTGCGCATCCAGGGCGTGACCAGCCTGACCGGCGCCAGCCACCCCGTGGTGATGGACCGCATCGAGGCCGGCACCTATGCCTGCGCCGCCGCCATCACCGGCGGTGAGGTGCTGCTGGAAGGCGCGCGGCTGTCGCATCTCGGCGCCGTCGCCCGTGTGCTGCGCGAGGCCGGCGTGGGCGTGAACGAGGAGCCGGCCGGATTGCGGGTTTCGCGGATGAATGGCCTGCACGGGGTGGATGTGGTGACCGAGCCCTTCCCCGGCTTCGCCACCGACATGCAGGCCCAGTTCATGGCACTGATGTGCGTGGCCCAGGGCGCGAGCATGGTGACGGAGACGATCTTCGAGAACCGCTTCATGCACGTGCCGGAGCTGGCGCGGATGGGTGCCCGCATCAACGTCCATGGCGCCAGCGCCATCGTCCGCGGCGTGCCCCGGCTGTCCGGCGCGCCGGTCATGGCGACGGACCTGCGGGCCTCGGTGTCGCTCGTGCTGGCCGGGCTGGCGGCGCAAGGCGAGACGGTGGTGAACCGCGTCTATCACCTCGACCGCGGCTATGAGCGGCTGGAGGAGAAGCTGGCCGGGGTGGGCGCCGA
>CAXTJY010000519.1:0-3532 GCA_964244395.1 uncultured Rhodovarius sp. | reverse complement strand
GCTGCACGCCGGCCACGCCCTCGATGATGAACACCGCGCCGTCGAGCACGCGCAGGCTGCGGTTCACTTCGATGTTGAAATCGATGTGGCCGGGGGTGTCGATGATGTTGATGCGGTAGTCTTTCCACTCCGCCGTGACGGCAGCGGAGGTGATGGTGATGCCGCGCTCACGCTCCTGCGCCATGTAGTCGGTGGTGGTGTTGCCGTCGTGGACTTCGCCGATCTTATGGGACTTGCCGGTGTAATAGAGGATGCGCTCGGTCGTGGTGGTCTTGCCGGCATCGATATGCGCGGTGATGCCGATGTTGCGGATGCGCTCGAGCGGGGTATGCGTGGCCATTGGTGGGCTCCGTGCGGGTAGGGCGGGCGCGCGCGGAAGGCAGCGGGGCCCGTGGTCAAAAAGGGTCTTTGGAAACTGAGGCGGCGTTTGCACGGTTGGGGGGCGTTTGTCCAGCGCGCCGGCAGGCCCAGAACTTATCGTGACACCACCAAAGGCTAAGGCTGCTGACATTGCGGAAGTGGTTCAGAGCCGCCATCCTGTCTCTACGCTTTCAACCTGAAGCAGTGGGGTATCCATGTCCGCGTTCGGCTCCGGCAACGTCGCGACCCAGGTGGCCAGCTGTCCGGCGCGGCGACCAATCAGCGCTATGGAACCAGCCTGGCAGCCGCGGGCGACCTGAATGGCGACGGCTTGGCTGATTTCGTCGTTGCCTCCGACTACTCGGCCCAGGGCTTCGTGGCTGACGCGGCCATCGTGTTCGGTCGCGCCACGGGGTCTTACGCCCTCACCCTTTCCAGCCCCGGGGTCGCACGGATCGGCGGCCTCGCGGCGACCGCCACGGATATCGCCTTCACCGTGGCCAGCGCCGGCGACGTGAATGGCGACGGGCTGACCGACCTGCTGGTCGGCACCGCCGGGACCGGCAGCAATGCGGGGGCCACCTACGTCATCCCCGGCCGCAGCGGCGGCTTCACCGACATCGACCTCAGCTCCTCCGCAGCGGGGGTGACCCGCATCACCGGCTCGGCGGCCGGCGACTACACCGGTCGCAGCGTGGCGGCGGCCGGTGACTTCAACGGCGACGGCTATGGCGACATCGTCCTCGGCGGCCAGGACTTCGCCAGTTTCGGCGCGGGTGGCTTCGCCGGTTCCGCCTCCGTGGTGTTTGGTTCGGCCGGCGGCATCGGCAGCCTCAGTCTGGCCGCGGCCGGCGGCGCCGCCTTCCGCATCAACGGCGCGCCGGGCGATGCCATCGGCCGGGTCGTGGCCAGCGCCGGCGACATCAATGGCGATGGCCTAGCCGATATCGTCACCGCTGGCGGGTTGGCCGACCCGCTGGGCCGCACCGATGCCGGCACCACCACCGTCATCTTCGGCAAGACCGCCGGCTTCGGAACGCTGAATCTGGCAGATCTGGGCAGTGGCGGCTTCCGCATCCGTGGCGCGGCGGCGGATGACCAATCCGGCACGTCCGTCGCCTCGGCCGGCGATGTGAACGGCGATGGCTATGCCGATCTGATCATCGGCGCACCCTATGCGGACAACAATGGCCGCGGCAGCAGCGGTTCCGCCTACGTCATTCTCGGCCATGCCGGGGGCTTCGCCGACATCGACCTGGCCAATCCGGGCAACACCGGCTTTCGCATCGACGGCGCCCTGGCCAATAGCCTGACAGGCAACTCCGTGGCGGGCGCGGGTGACGTGAACGGCGATGGCTTCGCCGATCTGCTGGTGGGCGCGCCCAATTTCGGCGGCGGCCAGTCGCCGGGCGCCGCATACGTCATCCTGGGCCAGGCCACGGGGTTCACCAATCTCGATCTGGCCACACCTTCGTCACAGGTCGTTATCCTGCGTGGCACCATGCCGTTCGACCGCCTGGGTGGCGCCGTTTCCGCCGCCGGGGACGTGAATGGCGATGGCTTCGCCGACGTGCTGCTGGGTGCGCAGGGTTTCGATCTCGGCGTACCCCCGACGGTCGATGTCGGTGCCGGCTACGCCCTCTTTCCACAATTCAGCGGCGGCGCCCTTTACCGTGGCAGCACCCTGGCCGACACCCTGCGCGGCACGCCCGACGGCGACACCCTGCTGGGCTACGGCCAGAACGACCGTCTCTTCGGCCTTGGCGGCGACGATGTCTTCAACGGCGGCGCCGGCAACGACACCATTGATGGCGGCAGCGGCACCGATCTCGCCTATTTCTCCGGCAGCTTCTCGCAATACGTCATCGGCGTGCTGGGCAACCAGGCGCTGATCGCCGGGCCTGATGGCGTGGACCGGGTGACCGATGTCGAAAGCTTCCGGTTCGGCACCGCCGCCCCGGTCAGCCTCGTGGCCATCGCCAGCACCGCCGGCCTGTTCACGATCGCCGGCGGGCTGGGCAGCGGCCAGCGGCTGCCTGACCTCTACAGCGGCCCCGTCACCCGCCTGCAAACCCAGCTCCTCGGCTCCGCCTCCGGCGACCTCGCCATCGGCACCTTGCTGAACGACTTCTTCAACCTGCTGGGCGGCGACGACGCCGTGCAGGCCGGCGCCGGCGACGACGTCATTGACGGCGGTACAGGCTCCAACTTCCTCACCGGGGGCGCGGGCCGCGACGACTTCTTCCTCGATGGCCGCGGCCTCGCCACCACCTGGTCCACCATCACCGACTGGCAGGCTGGCGAAGCCCTTTCCATTTTCGGCTGGACCCCCGGCCTCAGCCGTTCGATCTGGGTCGCGGATGACGGCACTGTGGGCTACAGGGGGGCCACCCTGCACGCCGATCTCGACGGCAACGGCCTCATCGAGACATCCGTGACATGGACCGGCTTGACCCAGGCCGCGCTGCCTGTGCCGCAAAGCCTGCCGGGACTGCTATGGTTCACTTGATTTCTGGCTTCAACCAACTTGATAAGCAGCCATGTGCATCCTCTGCGGCGACCGCTCGCATCAGCCCCAAACGGCCTTCCTAGCCGATGACGCGTTGAGCGCCGCCGCCGGCGGCACCCCCGGCGGCAGTGCCCCGGCCGGCAGCGCCATCCAGGCCCTGCTCGCCACCACCGAGCAGACCACCGCGCGCTGGAACTTCACCGCCGCCGTCGGCACCTCCCTGTTCAACCCCGGTGGCATGGGCAACGCCGCCTCCGTCACCTACAACTTCGCGGTGGTAGAGGCGCCGGAATGGGGCATCGACGGCTTCCAGCCGCTCGCCTCCACCCAGCAGGCCGGCGTGCGCACCGCGCTGGCCGGCTGGTCCGCCGTCGCCCGCATCGGCTTCACCGAGACCAGCGCCGCCAGCGCCGACATCCGCATCGGCCGCGCCGATCAGACCAGCGGCGGCTACGCCTATTTCCCCAGCTTCGGCTATTCCACCAGCGGCAGCACCATCACCGCCGTCAGCTCCCAGCCGCTGGGCGGCGACATCCTGTTCAGCCCGCGCAGCAACCTTCTGGACATGTCGGTCGGCAGTTCGGGCTTCCAGGTGGCACTGCATGAAATCGGCCATTCCATCGGCCTCAAGCACCCGTTCGAGGCGCCGGTGGCACTCCCGTC
>CAXTJY010000518.1:0-3536 GCA_964244395.1 uncultured Rhodovarius sp. | reverse complement strand
GTGGTCATGACGGTGGACCGCCATGCGAACACGTCGGCGGCGTCCATCCCGCTGGCGCTGGCCGAGGCGTATGGCGATGGGCGGATCAAGCGGGGCGACCTGGTGCTGATGGAGGCGTTGGGGGGCGGGATGACGTGGGGTTCGGCGCTGGTTCGGATGTAGCGAATCGGGCCAGTCGGCCACGGTGTAACCTTTGCGCCACAAGAATCGTAGAATTGTTTAAGGTCAAGTGGTTTGCTTGACCCCTATGATCCTGCTGCTTAGCGTGGCGGTCATGACCACGGTGACGCGCGCGCAGCTTGCGGAAACGATCTATGCCCAGGTTGGGCTTTCGCGCAACGATTCGGCGGAGCTGCTGGAAACGGTGCTGGAGCGGATGTCCGCGGCGCTGGAGGCGGGAGAATCGGTGAAGGTCAGTGGGTTCGGAACGTTTTCCGTGCGGCAGAAGGGGCGTCGGATCGGGCGGAACCCCAAGACGGGGGTAGAGGTGCCGATCCTGCCGCGTCGGGTGCTGACGTTCCGGCCGAGCCAGGTGCTGAAGGCGCACGTGAACGGGACTGCCATCCCTGCAGCCGACGACGAATGAGCGCGATGCCGGATTTACTGCCGAACGAGCCCGGGCTTGATGCCGGGCATGACGCCACGATGGAGAACGGGCGGACGCGGGCGAAGAAGGCGCCCAACGCGTTCCGGACCATCAGCGAGGTAGCGGACGAACTTCACATTCCGCAGCATGTGCTGCGCTTTTGGGAAACGAAGTTCCCGCAGGTGAAACCGCTGAAGCGCGGTGGTGGGCGGCGGTATTACCGGCCTGACGACATCCTGCTGCTGCGGCGCATTTCGGACCTGCTGTATATCCAGGGATACACGATCAAGGGCGTCCAGCGACTGTTGCGCGAGGGCGGCGGGCAGCTTTCGGACGACATCCCGCCGGCGCCGGCGGCGGAGCGGGCGGCCGCGGAAGCGGAGCAGTCGGCGATCCCGGCCGAGCCGGTGCTCGCATTGTCGAGCCCTGGCGACGGCACGGGTCAGGCGGAGGAGGTGGTGCGGTTGCGCGCCCTGCTGGCCGATGCGTTGAACGAGCTGACGGCGTTGCGGCGGCTACTGCCCTGAGGGGCGATGCCTCGGGCGGCCGTTGCAGGCGCGACAGATCGCCATGAGTGCGATTTCCGGTGTCGTGTTGAGATTGCCGTGCGGGGCGGGGGCTGCTACACCGCGGGCACGGTCGGAGCGTAGCGCAGCCTGGTAGCGCATCAGTCTGGGGGACTGAGGGTCGTCGGTTCGAATCCGGCCGCTCCGACCAAACTGCTGCACTTCGAAACTGCCGCAATTCAGGGGGCTGTGCCATGGCTGCAAGCCGCCTTTATCCTGGACCTGCGACGCGTGCGGTTCTCGGTTTCGTCGCCGCCGGTGTCGCCGTGCTGACCTTTCATGCCGCCGCCTGGTGGGTGCTGCACCTGTTCGGCAAGATGCCCGCGCCGTATCCGATGCGGCCGACGGCCCCGTGGGGCGTGCCGCTGATCGGCAGCCTGACGTTCTGGGGGGCGCTGTATGGTATTCCGCTCGGCCTGGCGTGGCCGCGGCTGCCGCGGCCTGTCGTGCTGTCGGGGTTTGGCCTCGGCGTGCTGGCGTGCCTCGTCGGGTGGTTCGTCGTCGCCTGGCTGAAGGGCGCGCCGCCGGTCGGGGGGTCGATCGCGATACCGCTGTTCGTCAACGGTGTGTGGGGGGTCGGAACGGCCGTGCTGCTGGATGTGGCGCTGACGCGGATGCGGCCGGAGGCACAGCCAGCGTAGCGCCGGATCAGTCGGGGAGCAGCACCGTCGCGACGGCCTGTGCGGCGATGCCTTCGCCACGGCCGGGGAAGCCCAGGCGCTCCGTGGTGGTAGCCTTGACCGAGATGCGGCCGATGTCCACGGCGAGCAGGTCGGCCAGGCGGGCGATCATCGTCGGGGCGTGGGGGGTGATCTTCGGGTGTTCACAGATGAGGGTGACGTCGGCATTGGCCAAGCGTCCGCCGCGGGCGGCGATGCGTTCCGCGGCATGGCGGAGGAAGCGGGCGCTGTCGGCGTCCTTCCAGGTGGCCTCGGTAGGGGGGAAGTGGCGGCCGATGTCGCCTTCGGCCAGCGCGCCGTAGATGGCGTCGCACAGGGCGTGGATGCCGACGTCGGCGTCGGAGTGCCCGGCCAGCCCCTTTTCGTGCGGGACTTCGATGCCGCAGAGGATCAGGGGGCGGCCGGGCTCGAGCACATGGACGTCGAAACCGGTCCCGGTGCGGGGGTAGAGGGGCGGTGACAGGATGCGTTCCAGGCGCACGAGGTCCTCGGGGTAGGTGAGCTTGATGTTGTCCTCGGAGCCGGGCACGAGGGCGACGGGGTGGCCTGCGTGCTCGAGCAGGGAGGCGTCGTCGGTCGCGCCCGAGGCGGCCGCGCGGTGCAGGGCCAGCAGGAGCGGGAAGTGGAAGGCTTGCGGCGTCTGGGCGCGGAACAGGTGCTCGCGGGGGACGGTGGCCGCGATGATGCCGTCTGCGGCGCGCTTCAGGGTGTCGGCGACGGGCATCGCGGGGATAGCGCCTGGCGCGGTTCGCAGGGCGTCCAGGAGAGCGGCGATCGTGCCGGGGGGAACGACCGGGCGTGCGGCGTCGTGGACCAGGACGATGTCCGGGGCGTGGGGAGCGAGCGCTTCGAGGCCCAGGCGGACGCTGTCCTGCCGGGTCGCGCCGCCGGCGATGGGCGGCAGCGCGCCGGTGCCGGCCAGGGCGGGGGCGATAAGGGCGGGGTCGCCGACGGGCTGGAGCAGGGCGACGTGGCCGGCGAGGGCCTCGGCAGCCCATCGCAGCACGGGCTTGCCGGCGAGGTGAGCGAATTGCTTCGGCTGTTCTGCCCCGAAGCGGGTGCCGGACCCGGCGGCGACGAGGATGGCGGCGATGCGCATGGGCGTGCAATGCGGTGCGGGATGGCTTGCGTCAAGCGGTGAGACTCGCCACGAGGGTGATTGCATCGCGGCCAGGCATCCCCTAAAACTGCACAAATCATGAGCAATCAGATGCGACATAGCCACCTGGCTCCGGTGACGATCGGCGATGGTGCGACGGCGATCCGGCTCGACGCGCCTGTCATCCTGGCGCCGATGTCGGGGGTGACGGACCTGCCGTTCCGGCGGCTGGCGAAGCGGCATGGGGCCGGGCTGGTGGTCTCGGAGATGATCGCGTCGTGGGCGATGGTGCGGGAGAACCGCACGACGATGCGGATGGCCGAGGTGGACGGCAGCGGCGGGCCGGCGGCGGTGCAGTTGGCGGGGTGCGACCCGGCGGCCATGGCCGAGGCGGCGCGCATCGCGGTGGGGCACGGGGCGAACCTGATCGACATCAACTTCGGCTGCCCGGTGAAGAAGGTGGCGGTGGGACAGGCGGCAGGGTCGGCGCTGATGCGGGACGAGGTTGCGGCGGCGCGGTTGCTGGAGGCGACGGTGGACGCGGTCGAGGTGCCGGTGACGCTGAAGATGCGGATGGGGTGGGACCACGCGAACCTGAATGCGCC
>CAXTJY010000517.1:0-3539 GCA_964244395.1 uncultured Rhodovarius sp. | reverse complement strand
GAACCTCAACATCTTGCCCGGGTTGAACAGCCCCAGCGGATCGACGGCGCGCTTGAAGCCGAGCTGGTCGCCCGGCACCCGCCGATAGCCCGAGCCCTCCTCGATGGTGAAGACATGCGGGTTGGCGATGCCCGCGCCGGCGGCCTCGAACCCGGCCATAATCTCGGCCAGCCGTTCCTCGGTGGTGAAGCGGATGACCGGCAGCGCGCTCATGGTGATCCGCCCGCCGAATCTCACGCATTCCGTATGCATCCAAACCTCATCGGGGAAGGCGGCCCGCACCGCCGCCACGCTTTCCAGCGTGCCCTCGAACGGAAACCGGCATTGCAGGTAGGTGACGCCACGGTCCCGCTTCAGCACCTGCAAGGTCGTATGGTTCCAGCAATATTCGTAGAACGGAGTGGCGGTGGGGTCGCGCTCGGCAGCGACCGTGTCCTGCTCGGCGATGATGCTGCCGCCGTGCTCCGCCGCCATCTCGCGTAGCGCCAGCATCCCCGCGGCGGTCACCATCACCAGCGCCAGCGACAGCCCCTCCGCCACGTCCAGCCCACGAAAGAACGGCGGCAGGCGCGGGTCGAACACACCGCACATCTTCTTGGCGATGCCGTCGGCGAAGGCGAAGGCCAGGGCGAAGCGGGCGGCGGCGTCGAACTCCTCGAAGCCGATGGCCACGTCGCGCCACTCCTGCGCCGGCGCCAGCGGGATGCGCACCCGGGTGATGATGCCGGTGGTGCCGTAGGTGCGATTGACCGGGTTGGCCGCATCGCCCTCGAAGTCACGCAGCCGCGGCGGGTCCTCCAGCGTCGCCACCCGCACGCCCAGCAGATTGCCCCGCTCGCGCATGGTGCCGTGGCTCATGCCGCCCACCCCGGCGCCGCCGCCAGCGACGAAGCCGCCGATGGTGGCGGTGCGCTTGGTGCTGGGCCACAGCCGCAGCTCCCAGCCGCGCTCCCGCGCCCACAGATCGAGGTCGATCATCTTCGCCCCCGCCTCGGCCTCCAGCACGCCGTCTTCCAGCGAAATCGGCGCCGCCATGGCGGTCATATCCAGAACGAGCCCGCCCTCGAGCGGTACGCACTGCCCGTAATTGCCGGTGGCGCCACCGCGCGCCGTCACCGGCATGCGCGCGGCGCGGCATTCGCCCAGGATGCGTAGCACCTCCGCCTCATCCCGCGGCCGCGCCCACACATCCGCCGTCTTGCCGTCGAGCTGCCGTTTCAGGACCGGCGAGTACCAGTAGAAGTCGCGCGACTTCTGGCGCAGCAGGGCGGGGTCGCGGGAATGCTCGATGCCCTCAAGATCCATGCTGGTCCCGCTGCTGGATCAGCCAAGCATCCAAATCGAAACGCGCCATGTCGCGGATCAGCCCGGCCACCTTGTCGCCGGCGAAAGCCAGGAATTTCTCGCCATCCTCCGCCGTCGCGCGCGCCGCATTGCCCACCGCCCCCGCCGGGTGCAGATCCTGCGCCTGCCAGCCGAACCCCATCGTCCCCTCCGGCGTCAGCGTGGCGAACTGGTTCTCCAGGCCGATCCAGCGGTTGCGGAAGTCCCGCGCCAGCTCCGGCTTGCAATTGCCGGGGTCGAGCCGGAGCATCAGCGATGTCTCCACATAGCCGGCATGGATGCCGTAGCGCCCCTCCAGGCTGTCCACCAACCCCTCCGGCTTGCCCAACCGGCTCCACTGCGCATTCACGCAGAACATCCCCTCGCGAATGCGCAACCGCCGGCAGACGATGTCGATGATCTGCGGCTGACCGCCATGGCTATTCAGGAACAGCAACTTCTTCACCCCTGCCCGCGCCACGCTCTCGCCGATCTCCGTCCACAACGAGATCAGCGTCTCCGGCGTCGAGGTGATGGTGCCGGGGAAGCGCAAATGCTCGACCGAACAGCCGACCTTCTGGATCGGCAGCACCAGCGCCGGCACCTCCGCATCCAGCAGGGTCAGCGCCCGCGCCAGCACGCCCTCGTTGATGGTGGCGTCCACCGACACCGGCAGATGCGGCCCGTGCTGCTCCATCGCCCCGGTCTGCAAAATCGCCACCGTGTCCTTCGGCAGCGTCTCGAATTCAGGCCAGGTCAGGTCCTGCCAATACCGGGTGCGAAGTGCCATTCATGCCTGCCGTAGGTCCGTTGCCGGCGGAAGGTAGCGCGGATCGTAGATGTCGCTCCAGGGCATCGCGCGGTCGATCGCCAGCGCGCCGCGCAGCATGTCGATGCCGCGTTGCACCCGCGCGGTATCCACCAGCCCAAAGCCGTTGGCGCGCACGTTGGGGGTGAACACCAGGTCGTCCAGCGCCATGCGCAGCCGCGCCAGCTCCAGCGGCACGTCCGTCAACGGCTCGCGCCGGCGCAGCACCTCGATGGCCATGGCGGGGTCGGCCAGGCATTCGTAATGCGCGCGGATCAGGCCGCGGATAAGCCCGGTGGTGGCACCAGGATTGGCCTCCGCCCAACGCCGGCTGGTCAGCAGCGCCGTCGCATAGAAATCCGCTCCGAACTCGTTGTATTTCATCGTGACGATGTCCTCGTCGCGGATGCCAAGCCCGCGCAGCGAGAAGATGCCGGAGGTGATGAAGCCGGTGATCGCGTTCGCCCGCCCCTGCGCCAGCATCGGCTCCCGCAGCGGCGGCGCGACCGACAGCCAGTTGACCCGGCTGGCATCGAACCCTGCGGCCCGGGCGAAGGCGGGGAAGAGCTGCCGCCCGGCGTCGCTATCCGGCGCCGCCAACGTCTTGCCCACCAAATCGGCCGGCACGTTGATGTTCTCCCGCTTCAAGGTCATCACCGCCAGCGCCGTCGCGTCATAGACCAGGAACGGGCTGAACAGATCGACCTCCGGCCGCTCCAGCTTCAGTCGGATCATCGGGTTCACATCGGCCACGCCGACATCGAAGGCGCCACCCAGAATCTTGATCGGCACGTCGCCGGAGCCGAAGCCGCGCTCCATCGTCACGTTCAGCCCCTCGCGCCGGAAATGGCCGCGCTCCACCGCCACCAGGAAGGCGGCCTGCGGCCCCTGGAACGCCCAGTCGAGGGTGAAGCGGACGGGGGTCAGCCCCTGCGCGTGGACCGCGGGCGCGGCCAACAAGGCAAGGGCGGTGCGGCGATGCATGCGGGGCGCTCCGGCGATGGTTCACAGCCGATTGTGGCGCAGGGCGGCACACCCGGGCAGGCGGCGCGGCGCCACCCCCCGGACGATGGCGGCGAAAGCTGCGCGAATTTCGCGCTGCGCTGCCCAGGGCTTGGGCAGGCCGGGCGGACCCGGCGCCAGCCGTCGCGGGCGTGGGGATGCGCGTCCCGCCATCCCGGCTAGAATGCCCCGCCATTGCCAAGGGAGTCCGCCATGCTGGCCACGCAAACTCCGTTGCTGCGCCAATTCTGGTATCCGTTGATGCCGCTGGAGATGCTGCGCGACGGCCCCAAGCCCTTCACCCTGCTGGGCGAAAGCCTGGTGCTGTGGATCGACGGCGAGGGGCAGCCGGCGGTGATGGCAGACCGCTGCTGCCATCGCACCGCCAAGCTCTCCAAAGGTTTCT
>CAXTJY010000516.1:0-3543 GCA_964244395.1 uncultured Rhodovarius sp. | reverse complement strand
AGCGAGGCGATGGTGCGGCCGGTGAGCCATTCCAGCTCGAACCGGTTGGGGGTGGCGATGTCGGCCAGAGCCAGGGCACGGTCGCGGAAGAATTCGGCGATGCCGGGCCGCACATACACCCCGCGGCCATCGTCGCCGATGACGGGGTCGCAGCAGTACAGGGCCTTTGGGTTTGCAGCGCGCACCTGGTCCACCGCATCCAGGATGGCATCGCCGATATCCGCCCCGCCGACATAGCCGGACAGGACCGCGTCGCAGCCGCCCAGCACACCGCGTTCGGCGATGCCGGCCACACAATCCCGCACCAGCCCGCCGGAGAACACCTGGCCGCGCCAGGCGCCGTAGCCGGTATGGTTGCTGAACTGCACGGTGTTGACCGCCCAGACCTCCGCCCCCAGTCGCTGCAGCGGAAACATCGCCGAACTGTTGCCGACATGGCCGTAGGTGACCCAGGACTGGATCGAGAGGATGCGCTCCGTCATTCCCGCCACGGGTGGGCCGACCACAGCGCCTGGTAGCCGGTGCGGAGCGCCTGCAGTTCGGCCAGATAGGCGGCGGGTTCGAGGAAGCGCAGCGGCAGGGCTTGCTGGCGGGCGGCTTCCTGGAAGGCGGGGTCCTCCACGGTGCGGCGCAGCGCCAGCGACAGGCGGGCCAGAACCGGTGCGGGCAGGCCGGCCGGTGCCGCCATGCCGCGCATGCTGCCCTCCACCACATCGAAACCGAGCTCGCGCAGGGTTGGCACGTCGGGCGCCGCCTCCCAGCGGTTGGCGCCCATCTGCGCCAGTGGCCGCAGGACGCCCTGGCGCATGTCGCTCACCCCCTCGGCCATGTTCATGCTGCCTAGCGGGATGGCGCGGCTGATCAGGTTCTGCTTGACCTGGGCGCTGCCGGCGAAGGGGATGTGCAGGAGCCGCGCGCCGCTGGCCCGCTCCAGCGCCAGTACCGCCAGATGGTCGTCCGAGCCGACGCCGGTGGTGCCGTAGCCGATGCTTTCGGGCCGGGCGCGGGCGGCGGCCAGCAGATCGGCCATGGTGTGGATGTCGCTGTCGGCCCGCACCCACAGCCCGCCGGGGTCGTCCACGATGTTGGCGATGAGCGAAAAGTCTTCCAGCCGGAAGCGGGCCGCGGCGCGCTCGATCGGCAGGGTGACGATGTGCGGCGTGTTGATGAAACCGATGGTCAGGCCGTCCGGGCGGGCGCGGGCGAGTTCGGAGAAGCCGATCTCGCCGCCGGCGCCGGGGCGGTTCAGCACCACGATGGGCTGGCCCAGATCGCGCTCCATGAAGCGGGCGATGGTGCGCGCCGCCGCATCCGTGCCGCCGCCGGCGGCGAAGGCCACGATCATGGTGATGGAACGGTCGGGCTGCCACTGCGCCAGCGCGGGGCTGGCGAGGGGTAGCAACGCGAGGTGGCGGCGGTTCATGCCTGCGGGTTTAACAGCTGTGCCCGGAGTGGTCATCCGCGGCTTGTTCGGGGCTGGCGCTTGTCCTCGGGGAGATGGCCGGGTCGAGCCCGGTCATGACGAAAGCGGGGCTGCGACCGAAGGGTCACCCCGGCAGATCCACCATCAGCCAGCCCCGGCCATCCATTCGCGCCTGGTCGCCGGGCATCAGCAGCACGGTGGTGGTGGCGCTTTCCACGATGGCGGGGCCGGCGAGGACCGCGCCGTCGGCAAGGGCGCCGAAGCTGTGCACCGGCACCTGCAGCCAATCGCCGAGGAAGATGCGGCGGGTGGCGGGCGGCGCGGGGGGCAGAGCCGGCATGGTGCCGGGTTCGCCACGCAGGCGGCCGAGCGCGGCGACCCGGGCGTTGACCATCACCACCTCGTCGGCCGGCAGGTCGTAGGTGAACAGCGCCTTGTGCTGGGCGTGAAAGGCGTCGCGCACGCGGGCCGCGATCCCGGGCGCGGCCCAGTCCAGCCCATCCAGCTTGACCGAGACCTCGAAGACCTGATCGCCGTAGCGCATGTCGGCGGACCGGGTGGCGGTGATCTCGCCGTGGAACCATTCGGTCATGCGGGCGCGGGCCTGGGCTTCCTGGCTGTCGAAGAGGGCGCGCAGGGTGGCGTCGTCCGGTACGCCGGCCGGGTCGCTGACGCTGCGGGTGACCTCGTAGCGCAGGTCGGTGCGCAGCATGCCCCAGGCGGAGAGGCCGGCGGCGAAGAGGGGCACGGCGTAGCGGTTCATGCCGAGGTCGCGCGCGACGGCGGAGGCGTGCAGTCCGGCGGCACCGCCGAAGGCGAGCAGGGTGGAGCCGCGCGGGTCGACGCCGCGGCGCACGGTGGCGACCCGCACGCCATCGGCCATGCGGGCGTTCACCAGGCGGTAGATGCCGGCGGCGGTCTGCAGCGGTGTCAGGCGGAGCTCGCCCGCGAGCGCGGCCATGGCGGCATCGGCCGCCGCTGTGTCGAGTTGCTGTGCGCCGCCCAGGAAAGAATGGGGGTTGAGGTAGCCGAGGACCAGGTTGGCGTCGGTGACCGTGGGCTCGGTACCGCCGCGTCCGTAGCAGGCGGGGCCCGGCCTGGCGCCGGCGCTGCGCGGGCCGACCTGCAGGGTGCCGCCGGCGCCTAAGTGCGCGATGGAGCCGCCGCCGGCGCCCAGCGTCACGATGTCCAGGCTTTCCAGCGCGATGCGCTCGCCCGCGACCTCCCTGCCGCGGCCCAGCGTGGCCTGGCCGCCGGTGACGAGGGCGATGTCGGTGGAGGTGCCGCCCATGTCGAAGGTGACGAGCTCCGGCCCCATGCCGGCGGCAGCCAGGGCGACGGCGGCGGCGACGCCGCCGGCCGGGCCGGACAACGCCGTGCCGACTGCCAAGCGCGCCGCATCCTCAAGCGGCGCCACGCCTCCATGGCTGAGGATGACGAAGACCGGCCCGGCATAGCCCGCCTCGCTCAGCCGCGCGCCGAGCCGGCCCAGATAGCGGGAGACGACCGGGCCGACATAGGCGTTGACCGCGGTGGTGGAGAAGCGCTCGAACTCCTTGATCTCCGGCAGCACCTCGCCGGAGGTGGTGACGAAGATTCCGGGTAGGGCGGCGCGCACGGCCTCCGCGGCCGCTGCCTCATGCCGGCCGTCGCGCCAGGCGTGCAGGAAGCAGATGGCGACGGCATCGGCGCCGCGTGCCGCCTCGATGGCGGCGGCGAGGCTGGCCGGGTCCAACGGCGTTTCGATCCGGCCGTCGGCGCGCAGCCGTTCGCGCACACCGAAGCGGCGGCTGCGGGGCACCAGCGGCTCGGGTGGCGCCATGCGGAGGTTGTAGCGCTCGGGCTTCAATCCTTCGCGCATCTCCACCACGTCGCGATGGCCCTGGGTGGTGAGCATGGCGACGCGGGCGCCCTTACGTTCCAGCAGGGCGTTGGTAGCGACGGTGGTGCCGTGGACGATGCGCTCGGTGGTGGCCAGCAGCGCGTCCAGCGTGATGCCGGCGGCGGCGGCCAGGTTGGCCAGGCCGGCCAGCACGCCCTGCGACTGGTCCTCCGGCGTGCTGGCGGCCTTGGCCAGGAAGCCGGTGCCGCCGGGCGCGATGCCCACGACATCGGTGAAG
>CAXTJY010000515.1:0-3549 GCA_964244395.1 uncultured Rhodovarius sp. | reverse complement strand
CCGGCGACACGCTTGTGCTTCTGCCCGTCGCCTCGGTGGAGCAGCACGGGCCACACCTGGCCACCGGCACGGACACCTATCTGGGCGAGGCGGTGGCGCTGCGCACGGCCGAGAAGCTGGCCGCGGCCGGTCAGCCGGTGGTGGTGCTGCCCTGCGTCTGGCACGGCTTGGCCGAGCACCATATGGAGTTCGGCGGCACCATCACGCTGAACCAGCCGACCTTCCTGGCGGTGCTGCGAGGGATCGCTGGCAGCGTGTTCCGGCACGGGTTCCGGCGGCTGATGTTCCTGAACGCGCATGGCGGCAATACGGACGCGATCAACGTCGCGGTGGCGGAGATCGGCAACCAATGGCCGGACCGGATGGTGGCAGGCGGCACGTACTGGCTGGTGGCGCCTGAGGCCTTCGAGGGTATCCTGCAGGACCAGCCGGGGGTGATGCATGCTTGCGAGGCAGAGACCTCCCTGATGCTGCATGTGACGCGGGGGACGGTGCGGATGGAGCGGTTGGCGGAGGCGCACGGCCCGCACGCCAACCGGCCGCCGGAGCAGCCGCGGGCGCTTTCGGTGCGGCGGACGTGGCAGAGCATCAGCCCGAGCGGGGTGATCGGCGATGCCAGGCGCGCCAGCGAAGCGAAGGGCGAGGCATTGCTGGAAGCGCTGGGGGTACGGCTGGCCGCGGTGCTCGGCGACTCGGCGATCTGGCGCTGATCAGACCGCCGGCGGCGCCGTCAGCGCCGTGATGAAGGCTGCAATGTTCGCCCGGATGGCGCCTTCATTGGCCAGTCGCAGCCGCTCCACCCCATAGAGCTGACTGCCGAAGCTGGCGGTGAAGGGCGTCGTCAGCACCTGATCGAAAATAATCCGTCCGGTCGCCCGCTCCGTCCCCCGGTACTGCGCCGTGGCGGTTACCGTCATGTCCAGGCCAAGCAGGGGCTGAGCCAAGTTCTGCAAGGCCGCGTCCACCTGCAACCGCTCGCCGGCCAGGCCGTGCATGCCCAGGCTGGTGCGCAGTGCCTCGGTGAACTCGGCATTGCCGACGCGCGAGACCCAGAGCGGATGCGTAGGGTCGCCGCCATTCACCGTGCCGACCGCCATGCTGCCGCGCCAGGGGGACCCGGCCGTCAGGGGCGCGGACGGCAGCGCGACCATATTGGCCGTCATGGCCGGCTGCGCGCAGGCAGCCAGGCCTGCGACGAAAAACAAAGCGGCGAGGCGGATGATGATTCGCATGCCCGCAGCCTGGGCTCGCCAGCTGGCCACGCAAGATCAGCGCTTCAGGAAATGTGCGCCTTCCATCGTGATGACGACCACCCCGTCTACCACCCGTGTGCCTTCATACAGCATGGTGCAAATCCCCAGTTCCGGCCGCGACTTGCTCTTTTTCAGCTCCAGCACCCGCCCCGTCACCCGGAACGCCTCATCGGGCCGCAGCGGTGCCGGCCAGCGTGTGTCGATCCGGTTGCCGCCCAGCGACACGCGCACTAACAGCCCGCTGCCCGTCACCGCGCCGAACACCACCCCCATGGTGTGCAGGCCGGACGCCACCAGCCCGCCGAACAGCGGCGCGCTCTTCGCCGCCTCCGGGTCCATATGGAAGGGCTGCCGGTCGTATTTCGAGGCGTATTCGATGATCTCGGCCGCGGTCACGGCATGTGTGCCGAAGTCGAATTCCTGCCCCACGGAGAGGTCATCGAAGGAGTCGAGCGGGCTGTGCTGCATCGCGCTATGCTGGCCCCGCAACGCCTTGGAATCCAGCCATGCCCATCGATCCCGTCACCATCATTCTCCTCATCCTGGTTGTCGTCGCCATCGTCACCCTCGCGCAGGGCATCCGCACCGTGCCGCAGGGCGAGGTGTGGACGGTGGAGCGCTTCGGCGCCTTCACCCGCCTGCTGGAGCCCGGGCTGAACCTCATCATCCCCTTCATCGACCGCATCGGCCGCAAGCTGAACGTGCAGGAGGTGGTGCTGGAAATTCCCGAGCAGAGCGTCATCACCAAGGACAATGCGACGGTCGCGGTGGACGGCATCGTCTATTACCGGGTGATGCAGCCGGAGAAGGCGGCCTATGCGGTGCAGAACCTGCAACAGGCGTTGACCGCGCTGGCCATGACCAACATTCGCGCGGTAATCGGCGAGATGGAACTGGATGCCACGCTGTCGGGGCGGGAGCGCATCAACTCCTCGCTGCTGTCCATCCTGGACGGTGCCACCGACCCCTGGGGGATGAAGGTCAGCCGCGTCGAAATCCGGAAGGTCGAGCCGCCCGAGAACCTGATCCGCGCCATGAACCTGCAGATGACGGCGGAGCGCGAACGCCGGGCCACCGTCATGCGGGCGGAGGGCGACCGGCAGGCGGCAATCCAACGCAGCGAAGGTGAGAAGCAGGCGCTGATCCTGGCCGCCGAGGGCAGGCAGCAGGCGGCAATGCGCGACGCCGAGGCGCGGGAGCGGCTGGCCCAGGCGGAGGCGAATGCGACCCGGCTCGTTGCCGATGCCGCGGCCGGCGCCGGCGAATCGGCGTTGCGCTATTTCATCGCCGAGAAATACGTCGCCGCCTTCGCCATCCTGGCCGCCAACCCCGCGCAGAAGCTCGTGCTGGTGCCGATGGAGAGCGCCGCATTGGCGGGGGGTGTTGTGCAGGCGTTGGAGTTGATGCGCGGGCCGCCCGACATCCCCCGCGCACCGCCCCCTGCACCCACACCCCCGGCCAGCGGCCCGTGGCGCCCGGTGCCGAACACATGAACGAGCCCTGGGTCTGGTGGGTCGGCGGCGGGCTGATCCTGCTGGCGGCGGAAACGATGCTGCCGGGCGTCTTCCTGATGTGGATCGGCTTGGCGGCGATCGGCGCCGGTCTGGCGGTGTTGGGCTTCGGCCTGGGGCTGGCGGCGAGCTGCGCGGTCTTCATCGCCTGCCTGGGGGCCGGTGTCGCGGTCGGGCTGCGTCGGGGGCAGCCCCGCCCCGCGGTGAACGACCGCGGCGCCGGGCTGGTGGGCCGCACCGCCGTGCTGATCTCGGCCGATGCCGCTGGCGCGCGGGTCCGGCTGGGCGACAGCATCTGGCCGGCGCGGGTACTGGGCTATGCGCCGGCCGGTGCCATGCTGGACGTCGTGGCGGTGGAGAACACCACCCTGGTGGTGCGGCCACTTGAAGGCGGATGACGGCGAGGCAACATATCCGCCCATGGAAACGCGCCGCCCTCCCGTGCTGGACATGACGCCGGACGGACACTTCACCACACCGCCGCCGCCCACGGCGCTGGACCGGGCGCTGGGCTCCCTGCTGCGCGCCTCGCTGGTGGTGGTGGGGGTGGTCGGCGTGCTGGCGGCCGGTGCCCTGGCGCTGGTGGCGCTGTCGGTGCTGGTGCCCCTCCTGCTGCTGGCCGGCGTGGTGGCGGGCGGCATCCTGTGGTGGAAGCTGCGCCAGGCCCGGCGGACCGGCGTGCCGCTGCGCTTCGTGGTGGTTCGCCGCGGCTGAACCGTTTGAGAATGGTGGCGGCTGAGGCCCAGCTAGGGATTTTTCGTTCCGGCAAGGTGACGGGCGCAGCT
>CAXTJY010000514.1:0-3574 GCA_964244395.1 uncultured Rhodovarius sp. | reverse complement strand
GGTTGATCAGCGACTTCGCCAGCGCCACCCGCGTCTTCTGCCCGGCGCTCAGTTGCCCGGCCGGGCGGTCCAGGAAGGCGTGCAGGTCGAGCTGCCCGGCAAGCTCCGCGATCCGGTGGTCCACGCCCTGGACGTTGTACAGATGAGCGTAGACGCGCATGTTCTCACGGACGCTCAGCCGGGCGGGCAGGGCGATGTAGGGCGACGAGAAGTTCATCCGCGCCAGGGCCGGGTAGCGGTTGCGGGCCATGTCGTGGCCCAGCACGCGGATGCTGCCGCCGCTGGGCAGCAGCACGCCCAGCAGCATGGAGATGGTGGTCGTCTTGCCGGCGCCGTTGCCGCCCAGCAGGCCCAGGGTGCCGCCGCGCCTGAGGGTGAACGACAGGTCGTCCACGGCCAGCACGTCGCCGTAGCGCTTGGTCAGCCCGGTTGCGGTGATCGCGTCCACGGTTCCGCCGGAGTCATCGTTCGTCACGTTGATGCCGGCACGCCCTTGCTCGTGCTGTATTCGAAGTGGAGCGCCGTGTCCGGGTGCACGATGGGGTGGATGGCGTGCGCGGCCATCGCGGCTTCGCTGAAGCCTTGCAGGATGAGCTTCAGCTTGCCCGGGTAGGTCGCGACGTCGCCGATCGCGAAGACGCCCGGGGTGGAGGTCTCGCAGGTGGCGGGCGTCACGTGGATGTGGCTGTGCTGCAGGTCCAGGCCCCACCCGGCGATGGGGCCGAGGTCCATCGACAGGCCGAAGAACGGCAGCAGGCGGTCGGCCTCCAGCAGGCGCGTGTTGCCGTCGAGGTCCGCGACCTCCACCGCCTCCAGCACGCCGCCGGTGCCCCGCAGCCCGTGCAGTTGATAGGGGATGACCAGCTCAAGCTCCCCCCGCTCGGACGCGGTCGACAGTCGGGCGCAGGTGTCCGGGGCCGCGCGGAACTTGTGCCGGCGATGCACGACGTACACCTTCGCCGCCACGTCTTTCAACGACAGCGCCCAGTCGGTCGCGCTGTCGCCGCCGCCGGCGATCACCACGCGCCGGCCCCGGTAGTCCTCGCGCTTCTTCACCAGGTACTGCACGGCGCCGGAGTCCTCGAAGGCGTGCAGCCCCGCCAGCGGCGGACGGTTCGGCCCGAACGCCCCGGCGCCGGCGGCCAGCAGCACCGCCTTGCAGCGCACCGTGTCGCCGCGGTCGGTGTGCAGCGCGAAGCCGCCGACGGCACCCTCCAGCCTGTCCACCCGGCGCCCGAGCAGCCGCGGCGTGTCGAACGGCGCGATCTGGACTTCCAGGTTGCCGATGAGATGCCCTGCCGCGATAGCGGGGTGCGCCGGGATGTCGTAGATCGGCTTCTCAGGGTACAGCGCCGAGCACTGGCCGCCGACCTCTCCGAGCGCATCGACGAGGCAGGCGCGCAGCTTCAGCATCCCGCACTCGAAGGCTGCGAACAGGCCCACGGGTCCAGCGCCGATGATGGCGACGTCGGTTTCGATCTGCTCCGGCATGGCGCCTACCTAGCGGGATTTCTTGAAGGTGCAAGGCGGGAGGGCGCCGATCCGCTCGGCTCGGCCGGATTGCGGCTATGGTGCGGGATCCGGTTGGGGCGCCCGGCCGGCTGTATGCCAGTCGCGGTTACCCAGTTGACTGTGTCGGGCGCCCGCTCGATCGCGTCGAGCGCGAGTCCGAACAGCCGGACCTGCTCCGCACGAGCGACCATCGGCACGATGACGATCAGGCCATCATGGAGCGGGAGGCCGGCGTACGCTTTCAGGAAATCCCGGCGGTTATTCGTCACCAACGGGTAATCGAGGTTGACGGCAAACGGGATCAGGTGGCGGTCCAGCATCCCACCTTTGCCGAGCCACACGACATGGTCGGCTTCGAGTCCGCGTGTCCGGGCAACGCCGACCAGACGGCGGCTCAGGCACTCGTCGATCAGCAGCTTTCGCACGTTCTGTGTGGCTGCCGGCTGTCAGGTGGCCGGCTGCACCATCCGCCAGCGACGCACGGCCTCGATCCCATCCGGCGGCAGGCTGGGATAATCCTCCAGGATGTCGTCATCGGAGTGGCCGGCATCCAGGTAAGCCGCGAACGTTGCCGCAGCTATCCGCGTGCCGATCACAGTAGGTTCGCCGCCCATGATCGACGGGTCTGACACGATCCTGGCCGCTGTCGCGACATGATGGCTCGCTTGCACCTGCATACAATTGCCATACCACGCCGTTGCCAGTCTTGCATCCGTGGTCTTGCATCCGTGGTCTTGCATCTGTGGTCTTGCATCTGTGGTCTCGCATCTGTGGTCTTGCATCTGTGGTCTCGCCTTGCCGTGCTGGCGGGGCTGCTGCGGCGGGCGATGTCGTGGTGCTCGATGGCCTGCTGGGGGCCGGCAAGAGTGCGAGGCGGGGCATGGACACGATGCCGCATCCGCATTGGCCGCACCTCGACAAGAAACCCAGAGTGCCTGCGTCAGGTGGAGCGGCTGGGATGGATGGAATGGCGATGGGAGTGCCGCTGGACGATATCGCGCACGTGATCCAGGTCGCGCTGACGCCTGTGTTCCTGCTGTCGGGGATCGGGTCGCTGCTGAATGTCGTGAATGCGCGGCTGAGCCGGGTGGCGGACCAGGCGGACGCGCTGGTGGTCGCCCTGCGCGCGGGCGAGGGCGACCTGCTGGTCCAGCATGGCAGCCTCGCCATGCTCCGGCGGCGCCTGCGCGCGCTGGACGCTGCGCGTGCGACGGCGGCGTTGGCGGGGGCGGCAATCTGCGGGGCCACCTTCGCGCTGTTTCTCGGGGCGTTGCAGAACGCCGGGGTGGCGACCGCGCTGTTCCTGCTGTTCGGCGCGTCGGTCCTGTTCACGATGACGGCGATGCTCGCCTTCCTGATCGAGGTGCTGCTGTCCTGCCGCCGCGACCTGCGCGTGCCGGCGATGCTGGTTGTGCAAGAAGGATGACATGATGAAGAACGTCCTGGCTGGCGTGTTCGCCGCTGCTCTGGGGGCCGGCCTGGTGGCGTCCCCGGCCCGCGCCGAGTGCTCACCCGAATCGCTGATGGCGAAGGTCGGCACACTGACCGACCTGCTGACCCGGCAGATGCAGCTGCCGAGCGGCCGGCGCCAGGCCGTGGCGGTGCGGATGCGGGAGACGATGGCCCGGCATCCCGCCACGGTGCACGACTGCGACGGCGTGTGCGCCGCCTACGACGAGCTGATCGCGCAGGCGCGGGGGTGACACAAGCCGTGGCTGCATTGCCCCGCCGCCCGCGCCTTGGCATGGTGCCATCATGCTCGACCTGCCGCTTCCGGACCTGGTTGCCACCGAGGCGCTGGGGGCACGCCTGGCCGGGTTGCTGCGGCGGGGCGACGTCGTGCTGCTCGATGGCCCGCTGGGGGCGGGCAAGAGTGCGCTGGCCCGGGCGCTGCTGCGGACGCTGACCGGCGACCCGGCGCTGGAGGTGCCGAGCCCGACATACACCCTGGTGCAGGCCTATGAGACGCCGATCGGGCTGGTGCAGCACTTCGACCTGTGGCGGCTCGATGGCCCGGACGCGGTGCGGGAACTGGGCTGGGACGAGGCCGACGTGGCCCTGG